>CAYMHX010000109.1:0-7352 GCA_964390325.1 uncultured Roseburia sp.
AAAATACAGTAGATTTATTCAGAAGCTTAGATATTCCGGTTCGTACTTTAGAGTGTTGCTCTGGAGATTTGGCTGACCTTAAAGTAAAATCTTGTGACGTAGAAGCATGGTCACCAAGACAGAAGAAGTATTTTGAAGTAGGAAGCTGCTCAAACTTAGGAGATGCACAGGCAAGAAGATTAAAAATTCGTGTGAAAGACAAAGATAATAATAAATATTTTGCACATACATTGAATAATACAGTAGTTGCACCGCCTCGTATGTTAATTGCATTCTTAGAAAATAACTTAAATGCAGATGGAAGCGTGAACATTCCAACAGCATTACAGCCATATATGGGTGGTAAAACAAAATTAATTCCTACAAAATAAAATAAACTATTTAGCTCATTAAATAAATATAAGGAAACAGCCGAAGAACCCTATCTTTTTATTTTTGCAGTTGTTACATACTCCCAAATGTCAAAAAGTAAAAAGATAGGGTTCTTCGACTGTTTCTATTTACGTCTTGGCAATTTGAAAGTAAAAAACAAACCTTTTTTGTAACTATTCAGTACCTGAATCACTTTCTTTTGGTTCTGCTCTGAATAGTTACCTTTTTTTCATTTGGGAAATGTTAGCAGTTCTTATCATTCTATTTGTTATCCCAGTGGAAAAATGTCCGGAGTTCCATAACGCTTTACAAAAATTTTAGAAAGAATATTTCCTCAAAATCTCGCATATAATAAGAATTATGGTATAATTAGACTATAAGTAGCTATGAAGATACTGAATAGCTACGATTATAAAAAGTTTTTAGAAAGGTATGATACATAATGCAGCAGACATTTTCTACGAACGAGGGAATAGACAATTGGAATACAACTATGTTTTTATACAGTTCCGCGTTAAAAGAGGTAAAAACAAAAGTTGAGATATTAAATGATGAGTTTCAGCAGGTACATCAATACAATCCCATTGAATATGTAAAATCCCGTTTAAAAACGCCGGAAAGTATTGTAAAAAAATTACGGCGGCATGGATTGGAATCTTCGATTGATAATATGATAAATTATATCAAGGATATTGCGGGAATCCGTATCGTATGTTCTTTTACAGATGATATTTATAGATTGGCAGAAATGATTGGTAAACAGCGTGATTTAACCGTAGTTTCAGTAAAGGATTATATTAAAAATCCAAAGGAAAGTGGTTATAAAAGTTATCATATGCTGGTTACAGTGCCGATTTATATGTCTGACCGCGTGGTAGATACGAAGGTTGAAATTCAAATTCGTACGATAGCAATGGATTTTTGGGCAAGTTTAGAGCATAAAATTTATTATAAATTTGAAGGCAATGCACCGGATTATATTAGTCAGGATTTAAGAGAATGTTCGGAAATTGTATCCATGTTGGATGCAAAAATGCTACAATTAAACGAAGCTATTTTAGAAGCGAAGGCGGCACAGGACAGAGAACGAAAGGTAAGAGTATGAACATTATTAATGTAGAAAATATTACAAAGTCGTATACAGAAAGGAAGCTTTTTTCAAAAGCTTCTTTCTATTTGCAGGAAAATGAAAAAGTAGGAATTATTGGGATTAATGGAACAGGGAAATCCACATTATTAAAAATAATTGCTGGAATGGAAGAAGTAGAAGAAGGCACGATAATTAAAGCAAATCATGTAGTGGTGCGTTATCTTCCACAAAATCCGGAATTTTCTCCGGAAATGACGGTAATTGAGGCAGTTCTTTCTGGTCACGAGGTGAATTGGAATCTGGAAAGTGAAGCAAAATCCATGATGACAAAGCTTGGAATTACGGATTTTTCTCAAAAGGTAGGAGAATTATCAGGCGGACAGAAAAAACGTCTTGCGTTAGTGTCTGCATTAATAGTGCCATGTGATGTATTACTTTTAGATGAGCCTACAAACCATTTAGATTCTTTTATGGCTGACTGGTTGGAAGAAATGTTAAAAAAACGGCGTGGTGCACTTGTGATGGTAACGCATGACCGTTATTTTTTAGACAGTGTTTGTAACCGTATTATTGAAGTAGATAGAGGCAGTATTTATAGTTATGATACGAATTATTCGGGTTATTTAGAGCGAAAGGCAGAAAGAGAGGATAGCCTACAAGCAAGTGAACGGAAACGTCAAAGTATTCTTAGAAAAGAATTGGAATGGGTCAAACGTGGTGCAAGAGCAAGAACGACCAAACAGAAAGCAAGATTGCAAAGATATGAGGATTTAAAAAATCAAAGCGTATTAGAAGCAGATGGAAGTGTAGAAATGCATTCTGTTTCCTTGCGAATGGGAAAGACAACAATAGAATTAGAACATCTTTCAAAATCTTACGGTGAGAATGTTCTTTTGAATGATTTTAATTATATTTTTTTGAAAAATGATAGAATTGGATTTGTAGGACCAAATGGAAGTGGTAAAACAACACTTATGAAGATGATTGTTGGTGAAATAGAACCTGATGAAGGAAAAATTATTGTAGGGCAGACGATTAAAATTGGCTATTACACACAAGAATTTGCCATAGAAGATACAGCAGGGATTGCATATATGAATCCACAGGAAAAAGTCATTGATTATATTAAAAATACGGCAGAATATGTCCGTACACAAGAAGGCTTGGTATCAGCATCATCTATGTTGGAGCGTTTTTTATTTCCGGCATCGGTACAGTATAGCCCGATTGGAAAACTTTCAGGTGGAGAAAAACGCCGTCTTAATCTGCTTCGTGTTTTAATGGAATCGCCGAATGTTTTGATATTGGATGAGCCGACCAATGATTTAGATACGAAAACGTTGACTATTTTAGAGGATTATTTGGATAATTATGACGGAATTGTAATTACAGTTTCTCATGACAGATATTTTTTAGATCGTGTGGTACGTCGTATTTTTGCATTTGAAGAAAATGGAAGACTTCGTCAATATGAGGGCGGTTATACTGAATATAGCAATCGGATAAAAGCTGAGATGGAATTAGAGAGTAGTAATGATGCAAAGGTCAAAAAGAATGATACGATGCAAAAATTAGAAAAGAAAAATTCCAAAGCAACTTGGAAAGGACCTAAAAAGCTCAAGTTTACTTATAAAGAAGAAAAGGAATACGAAACAATAGAGTCGGATATCGCAGATTTAGAGGCTCAGATTGAAGAATTGGAAGCAAAAATGATGACGGTTGCCAGTGATTTTGGAAAACTAAATGCATTAAGTAAAGAAAAAGAAGAAATAGAACAGCGTTTAGAAGAAAAAATGGAACGTTGGGAGTATTTAGAGGATTTGGCACAACGGATTGCAGAACAGTAAAACCGAATATCAAACTTATTTCCTATTGTAACAAGTCTATAAATGTAATAAAATGTCGCCTGTTACACAGCTCTTTTAGACAAAAGTCGTATGATTTAGGGAGCAGAAAATGTCATATTTGTAATTATCAAAAACAGGTGAAAATACTTGTGAATAAATAATTATTCATATTTTATTATAAAAGTAGGAAAAGAGGAAATTTGATATGATGAAGGTTTTTATATGTCCGGATTGTGGATGGATGCGGGTAGTTTCAAGAAGGAAACAGGTAGAATGTTTTAAATGTGGTCAATGGCAGATGACATTATCCAAGATTGATTTTCTGCAATATACAGAAATGACAGAGCAGGAGCGGAAAAATTATGCAGACGGATGGCTGTATATTCACAATAGAAAAGTTCGTACGAGTGCCTGTAGATAAATGTTAGAAAAAAATTAAGATTTTAGACATCCATTTTTTAAGAAAAAGAAGTTGTGCTTTCTATAAAATTGAGGTATTATTAGTTATGATAATGAGTTGATTCAATCATATCTGTTAAGTGATGAGCAGATACAACAAAAGAAAATTACTTTAGGAGACAGACAAATGAGTGAGGTACAGCGAAATAAGAAAACAAAAGCTGGGGCAAAAAAACGAAAACAAAGAAATAAGGTAATCCTTATTGTGGTGGAGCTGGTTGTACTAGCAGTTTTAGCAGTGGCATTGTATGGTATTTCTAAGCTGGATAAAATTCAGAAAAATCCAGAATTTAATGCAGAGGATGTAGAAGTAAACGAAGATATTCAGGCAGAAGCATTAGAAGCAATGGAAGATTATAAGACGATTGCAGTATTTGGTTTAGATAATCGTTCCAATGGTAATTTGACATCCGGTAACAGTGATGTACTGATGGTTGTAACAATTAATAATACGACAAAAGAAGTAAAAATGTGTTCTATATATCGTGATACATATTTAGATATTGGTGGCGGTAAGTTTCGGAAGTCTAATGCAGCATTTTCATCAGGCGGTCCACAGGCAGCAATTTCTATGTTAAATAAAAACTTAGATTTGAATATTGCAGATTATGTAACCGTAGATTTTAATGCAGTTGTAAACTGTATTGACTTATTAGGCGGTATCGAAATGACGATTACCGATGAAGAAGCACATTTAATGACTGGTTATATGGAAGAAATTAATAAGCTGACAGGACATAATTCAAAAGTTCCGACAAGCGGTGGTACTTATACATTAGATGGTGTACAGGCTACGGCTTATGCTCGTATTCGTTATACAGCGGGAGATGATTATAAGAGAGCCGAACGTCAGCGAGATGTTATTATGGCTATGGCAAAGAAGGCACAGCAGGCAAATTTAAAGACGATTAATTCTATTATTGATGAAGTATTTAGTGATATTGAAACAAGCTTTAGCAATGCAGATTTGATTGCACTTGCATCACAGATTTTTGATTATCAGATTAACGGAAGTGCAGGTTTTCCATTCACTAAGAATACGGTTACTTTAGGGTCAAAGGGAAATGTAGTAGCACCATGTACATTAGAAACAAATGTTATTGAATTACATAAATTCTTATATAACCATGACGGCTATGAGCCATCCTCTACCGTAAAAGCAAATAGTATGAAGATTGAATCTGATACTGGTTTTGGACCAAACGATGGATATTAAAGAACAAACCCGCTCCGATTTGGAGTGGGTTTTACATTTTTTTGATATTTTTATCACAAAATAGACACAATTTTAAAGTACACTAAGATTATAGAAATAAGGTAACTGGAAAGGTAACTATGAGGGTACTGAATAGTTACGCCAAATAGATAATAGAAATGTAGAACAGCTAAAAATAGAAAGGAAAAGAAATGGATAGTCAAAATTTTAACAATGAAAATAACCGAAACGATAGTTATTATGGCTGGAGAGGACAGGATAATACTGGAGAGGGAAACCGATATGAACAGCCTGGATTTACGTTTTATAATGGAAGCAGTTATCAGCAGAATGGAGATTCTTACCACAATCCATTTGAAGAACCGGAAAGACGAAGCCGTAGAAAAAGAACGAATAAAAAAGACGGTTTTGGTAAAAAACTTGTAAAATGTGCAGCATTGGCATTGGTATTTGGTTTGATATCAGGAAGTGTTATGGTGGGAGTGCAATATGCAGCCACTCCTTTGCTACAGGGAGGACGAAAAGAGGAAGAAAGCAAAGGATTTGTCGATGCAGAAGATGAAAACCTTACATCTACCTCTATCTCAAATACTTATGTAGCAGTTGATGTCTCAGATATTGTAGAGGAGGTAATGCCGTCGATTGTTGCCATTACCAATATCAGTGAAACAGAGTTCAGAAGTTTCTGGGGTTCTCAGACTTATGAAAGCACCAGTGCAGGTTCTGGTATTATTGTAAGTACAGACGATGAATATTTATACATTGCAACGAATAATCATGTGATTGATGGTGCAAAATCCTTAACAGTAACTTTTAATAATGAAGCTACGGTGAGTGCAGAAGTAAAGGGTGCAGACCCGTCTATTGATCTTGCAGTGGTAAAGGTTGCCTTAAATAGTATTGAAAGTAGTACAATGGAAGCAATTAAGGTGGCTACATTTGGAGAATCCGAGCAGCTTCGTGTAGGAGAGGCAAGTATTGCAATTGGAAATGCCTTAGGCTATGGACAGTCCGTAACAATGGGGGTTATCAGTGCGTTAAATCGTGTTGTGACTGTTTCAGATTCTTCGAGCAGTATCAGTTATACAGCAGAATTAATTCAGACAGATGCTGCTATTAATCCCGGAAATAGTGGCGGAGCTTTATTAAATGCACGCGGAGAGGTAATTGGTATTAATTCTGTCAAATACGCAGATACAGATGTAGAGGGAATTGGATATGCAATTCCTGTAAGTACAGCAGCACCGATTATCAATGAATTGATTACAAAAGAAAAGGTAGATGAAAGCAACAGTTCTTATTTAGGAATTGCAGGTGTGGATGTGACAAATGAGGTAGCATCTACCTATAATATGCCGACGGGTATTTATGTGGCACAGGTACTTGAAAATACAGCAGCAGAAAAATATGGCATTATTCCTGGGGATATTATTACCAAATTTGATGGTAAGGAAATTACCTCTATGGAATCCTTGACAGGTACATTACAGTATTACGCAGCAGGGACAACAGTTGAAATAACGGTAATGCGTGCAAACAATGGACAATATCAAGAACAGCTCATAGAAGTGGTACTTGGAAAGAAAAATTAAAAAGGTTGTAAAAGTGTAATTATGAAGGGAATGAATAGTTATGTAAAAGTTCTAAAAATAGTGCAAAATTTATAAAAAATCGGATAAAAAACAAAGAAAAAGAGCATTTGGAGAGTTACTTGTATACAAGCAACTCTCTGAAATTTTTTTATTTTAAGTCTATTTTTTGTGTATTTTAGACAAAAAAAGATGTCGAATATTGGTAAATACAATGAAAAATGCAATGCACATTGACGGCTTGTATACAAGAATGATATACTATTTACAACAACTGAAACGAGGGTGTGGCGTTTCTTTGTTCAAATTATGTGTTTTTATCTTTTGGGAAAGAAAGATAGGAATACAGGTTTGACAGGCACTTTTAAGTGCAGGACAGGAAAAATCTTTTTAGAAGAAGGAGAGACTTATTATGAATCAGAAAAGAAGTTTGCCGGATAAGTATTACGGCGAAAACGGTATTCATCGCGTTCCATTATGGCGTATCGCATTGTTCGCGCTGAATAACACATCTACCAACCTTTACATGTTCTTAATGAACTACGTAGCTTATTATTTAGCAGGATGGGTTGGTGTAACCAGCGTAGTTGCAGGTTCTTTCTCAATGTTCATGAGAATCTGGGACGGTGTAACAGACCCATTAGTTGGTATGTTAGTTGATAAGATGGATGGTAAGTTTGGTAAGAACAGACCATTCATGGTTATTGGTAACGTAATCCTTTTCGTTACATCATGGATTTTATTTAATGTAACACATAGTCTTCCAATGGCTGCAAGAT
>CAYMHX010000110.1:0-7339 GCA_964390325.1 uncultured Roseburia sp.
GAATATGCAGACGTAGAAATAAGTACAGAGTATGAGGTGGAAATAGAAACAGAAACTGAGCTAGAGGTAACAGGTGGATATGATTTTACGCTATGTTTTGCAGGGGATATTAGTTTTGATGAGAATGCGGTGACAACTGCAAAATTAGATGCAGAAGGGGGCGAACTTTCTAAATGTGTTTCGCCTGAATTACTGGCTGTTATGCAGAGTGCAGATGTGATGTGTTTGAATAATGAATTTACTTATAGTGAGAATGGTTCACCGATGGAGGGAAAGATGTATACCTTTCGGGCAAAGCCTGAGCGTGTGAAGATATTGCAGGAAATGGGCGTGGATATTGTGACTTTGGCGAATAATCATGTGTATGATTATGGAAAGCAGGCATTATTGGATACTTTCGATACATTAGAAGGTGCTGGAATTGCGTATTTTGGTGCAGGACGGAATTTAGAGGAGGCAATGGCACCGGTTTATATCACGTTAGATGATAAAGTTGTGGCTTTTGTAGGGGCTTCTAGGGCAGAAAAGTATAAAATGACACCACAGGCAACGGAAACAAATCCGGGGATTTTGCGTTGTTATGATACGGAATTGTTTTTGGAGAGCATTCAGGAAGCAGATGAAAATGCAGATTTTGTGATAGCTGTGGTGCATTGGGGAACGGAATATAGCTATGATTTGGAAGAAGTTCAGCTTGAAACTGGGAAGATGTATTTGGATGCTGGGGCTGATGTGATTATTGGGGGACATTCGCATTGTTTACAGGGGATGGAATACTATGATGGAAAACCGATTGTGTATAGTTTGGGGAATTATTGGTTTAATGATAAGACATTGGATTCTATGTTGATAGAACTTCGTTTTTATGGAAATGATGTGGAAAAACATTTGGATATGAGAATGATTCCTGCGATACAGACGGAAGCAGCCGTGAAAGGGGTAGATGAAACGGAACAGCAGAGGATTTATGAGTTTATGGAAGGAATCTCTATGAACATAGAAATTGATGAGGACGGATTTGTTCGGGAAATGTAATCTATATAACTTGACAAAAACGGTGATATCTATTAATATGCAAGTAATTACTTGCAATGGTGGTGTTTTATGTTTGATGAAACTCAGTTGAAAATTTTAAATGCAACAATGTCATTAGTAATGGAAAAGGGATATACTGCTACCACTACAAAAGACATTGCAAGAATGGCAGAAGTGAATGAATGTACGATTTTTCGTAAATTTAAAGGAAAAAAAGAAATTATCGTAGCTGCGATGTCATTACCGGAATGGAATCCTTGTTTAAGAGAAGAAGATTTTGAATATACTGGAGATTTGATAGAAGATTTATGTTCTTTTTCACAAGTGTATTTGAAAAAAGTTACACCTAAAATGGTTAAGGTATCATTGGGACTGCGTTCTCCGGATTTGTATGATTTAACGAAGGAGGGAATTAAAGAAGTTCCTGATACATTTAAAAAAGTACTGATTCGTTATTTTACAAAAATGAAGGAACTTGGTAAGTTGCAGATGGATGATGTAGAGAGTCTCGCAGTTACTTTTTTAGCAATGAATTTTGGATTTGTATTTTTTAAGGCATCATTTGGGGATGAATTAACAGAACTTACAATAAAAGAATATATCCATCATAGTGTTCAATATTTTGTAAATGGTATAGGGAAATAGAAGGGACTGTTGCAAAATAAAAATTTTTCACAATAGATACCGTGAGTTTTATAAAAATGGTTCTATAGGTTGTGATGAAAATTCATTTTGTAACAGTTTCTTTTTATAAAATATGCAAGTAAATACTTGCATGGAAAGGGAGAATAATTTATGAAAAATGCAAATGAAAAAACAAAAACCAAAGAAATTTTTGAAACTAGACCAGTACCGTCTGCATTGGCAAAGATGGCGCTTCCAACAATCGTAAGTCAGTTGATTACATTAATTTATAATATTGCAGATACTTGGTTTATCGGTCAGACGAATAATCCTTATATGGTTGCAGCATCGTCATTGGTATTGACTATTTTTATGATGACAACAGCACTTGCTAATTTGTTTGGTGTAGGTGGAGGAAGTCTGGTTGTTCGCCTTTGGGGAAAAGGAGATGAGCAAGAGGCAAAAAAGGCTGCTTCGCTTAGTTTGGTAATGGCGACAGGAGCAGCATTGCTTTTTTCGATATTGTGTCTGATATTTATGAATCCGTTACTTCGTCTGTTGGGGGCAAGTGATAATACGATTGGATATGCAAAACAGTATCTATTATTTGTTGTGGTAATTGGTGGTATTCCAACAGTACTTGCGAATACGATGAGTTCTATGGTAAGGAATATCGGATATTCTAAGGAAGCTGGATTTGGTCTTGGAATGGGTGGACTGTTAAATGTAATTTTAGACCCTATTTTTATGTTTGTGATTTTTCCGGATGGTTATCAGGTGATGGGGGCGGCTGTAGCAACTATGCTGTCTAATATGATTACAATGATGTATTTTGTTTTTGTATATCGAAAACTTAGAGAAAATACAGTTCTTTCTTTGCCGCGAAGTGTTGAAAAGATAAGACAGGATTCTATGAAATCACTTTTTTCTGTAGGAGTTCCAGCAGCAATGAGTGTATTATTATTTGATTTGACCAATATAGTAATTAATCGTTTGGCATCCGGACATGGAGATATAGAAGTTGCAGCGATTGGAATTGTATTAAAAGTAGAACGATTGCCGTTGAATATTGGAATTGGAATTTGTCTAGGTATGATGCCTCTTGCAGCATATAATTATACATCTAAAAATTATAAACGTATGAAGGAATTTTTTGGGACTGCTCGTACAGTGGGGCTTGTGATATCTGTTTGTTGTGTGGTGTTGTATCGAATTTGTGCGCCATATATTATGCGGGCTTTTATTGCAGATGCAGATACTATTATGTATGGAACGGAATTTTTAAGGGTGCGTTGTTTTGCAACACCATTTATGTTTTTGAGTTTTCATATGGTGCATTTTATGCAGGCGGTTGATAGAGGAAAGCTGTCATTTTATCTTGCGATTATTCGTCAGTTATGTTTGAATATTCCAATTGTAGTTTTGTTGAATTATTTGTTTGGAATGATTGGAATTGTTTGGACACAGACGATAGCAGATATTATTAATGTGATAATTTCGTATATGATTTATAATAAAGTAATTGTGAATATTCAGAACAAAACTTGAAAATGTTACACATTACGTATTTCTTTGTTGTTGCTTTTTCGCCAGTTTTTTATAAAAATTGCCTTGGCTTTAAATAGCTATATAATGGATGATTTAGAAAAATAGATAGACTTTTTATGGCTGAATAGTATAGAAGTGTAAGAAAATAGGAAGCATATCAAATGAAAAAATCATGATAAAGCATAATGTGCTTGTATCTGATTTTTTCATTTGAACTGTGAACAAAAGTTTAACGATAGAATAACATTCCATCTTGTTCCATTCTGCTGCAATATTTCTGGTCATAGAGATATTCGAGGCAGGAGAAAGTTTTGGTGATGATGGATTTTATTTTGAAAAAGTCCGGTGCTTGTGGAGGTAAGGTGTAGACACCATAAACGCGAAATGCAATTTCTTGTACGGTTAAGGCTTCTGCACTGTTTTCCAAAATATTATGTGTGGCAACCAATTTTTTACGGTAGGCAGATAAAATCTTTTCTACAATTGGTTCTGGATTGTTAAAACTTTCACCATGTGCAGGATAAAAGGTACAGTCAGCATACTGGGTTTTAAACTGCTCTAAGGAACGGAAATATTGTGTCAAAAGGTGTTCGTTAGCGTAACTGCTGCCAACGATTGGTACAATATGTTTGATGATTTGGTCGCCGGAAAAGAGAAGTTTGTGATTGGTTTCGTATAATCCGAGCTGACCTAAGGTGTGTCCTGCTAATGAAATTACTTGAAAAGTATAATTGCCATAAGTAAGAAATTGTCCATGTTCGATAGGCGTATAGGAGAAAATTCTGGTTTTGAAGGATTCTTCCGTTTCAGCATTTTGATAATAGTCATTAAAGGCTTTATAGCCGTTCCAGACAGGTAAATTTCTTGCTGGGGTCACACCTACTCGTTTTAATACATTGTTTTGTTCATGGATGGCTTTTTCACCATGTCCATAATACAGGCAGTCATAAAGATGACGGTCTTCTAATGGATTCATGTAAATGGAAGCTCCCTGTTTTTGTAAATGAGAGGCAATTCCTGTGTGGTCATGGTGTTTATGCGTTAAAAAAATATCTAAGTCTTGAGGAGAAATATGTAAGTCTGTAAAAATTTGGTCTAAAATGGCACGATTTTCGGCAGTATTGTAGCCTGTATCAATCAATAAACTTCTTTGTCCTGTATTGCCTTTTACTAAATAAATATGAATTTCATCTTTATTTTGATATAAGTTAATTTCGTAAATTCCAGGTAGTTTTTCTGTTACTTGTTTATGCATGATAAATCACCTACTTTTTTGTTTAAATTATAGTATAATTGAAATGGTTTCTTATTTATTATAACAAAAGAAACGGTATTGTGCTAGAAGATTCATTTTTATAATTTGGGAGCGTAAAACCCACTACCCTTGGGTGGTGGGATAGAAGCGACTTTTTAACATGATATTTTACTGAAACAATTGTCTTTTGGTAAAATATGTTCTATAATATGCATACAGGAGAAATCCAAGTCTTTCGGAAGGAGAAGTCTGTATGTACCTAACTGTAAAACAACAAGTGAAACATCTGTCAAAAGAAGACTACAAAACGATACGGGAATTGTGCCACACAGCGAAAAATCTCACGAATGAAGCAATTTACAATGTCAGGCAGTATTACTTTACAGAGGGGGAATTTTTAAAATATGAGAAAAACTACACTCTGTTAAAGAACAGTCCGAACTATAAGGCATTAAATTCCAATATGTCCCAACAAATACTGAAAGAGGTAGATGGTAGTTTTAAATCATTTTTTGGTCTGTTGAAACTTGCGAAACAAGGCAAGTATGCGTTCAAGGATTGTAAATTACCACGCTATCTTCCGAAAGACGCATATGCAACACTTGTGATAGGTTTTGTAAGGCTGAATGGGAATAAGTTAATACTTCCGTTTTCCAACAGTTTTAAGAAAACACACAAAGCAGTTGAAATTACCATACCACCGATATTACTTGATAAAAAAGTGAAAGAAATCCGTATCATTCCAAAAGCAAAGGCAAGGTTCTTTGAAATACAGTACATCTATGAGGCTGTGAATATTCAGAGAAATCTTAATAGAAACAACGCACTTGCACTTGATTTGGGAATCAATAATCTTGTAACCGCAGTATCAAGTACGGGGAAATCGTTCATCTTAGATGGAAGACGACTGAAATCCATCAATCAGTGGTACAATAGGGAGAATGCACGTTTACAGTCTATCAAAGACAAACAACAGTTTGGCAAAAAAACAACGAATCGTCAAAAGGCGAATGCACGAGAGCGTAATAACAAAGTAAACGACTACATGAACAAGGCTGCACGGAAAGTAATCGATTACTGCATTTTAAATGATATCGGTACGCTTATTGTAGGCTACAACGAAACTTTTCAGCGTAACAGTCATATGGGGAAGCAGAATAATCAAAACTTTGTAATGATTCCATATGGTCAGTTACGGTATAAACTGGAATATCTTTGTGAACAGAATGGTATTATGTTTGTGAAACAGGAAGAATCCTATACATCGAAATCGTCATTTTGGGATAAAGATGAGATACCTGTGTACAATGCGGATAATCCAAAAGAATATCGGTTTAGCGGAAATCGAGTACACAGAGGGATGTATCAAACAGCAGGAGGGAAGTACTTCAATGCAGATGTAAATGGTGCATTAAATATTATGCGAAAAAGTAGCGTTGTGGATATGAGTATCCTATACGGTAGGGGCGAAGTGGACACGCCTATAAGAATAAGGATTGCCTAAATCGTTAGGTGGAAACTTAAATATCAAACTTCTTAAATAGAGTCGTAAGGCTCTTAGAAGCCCATTACCTTTAGGTGATGGGTAGTTCACTAACGAGATATTAAGAACAGTAACAAAAGTAATATAAAATTTGGGAGGAAAATGATGGAATTAAAAGAAGTATTGTTGAAAAGAAGAAGTGTTAGAAAATATACGGAAGAAGCAGTTTCACAGGAGGATATTTTGGAATTGCTTCATGCAGCAATGAGTGGACCGAGTGCTTGTAATAAAAGACCATGGGAGTTTTATGTGATAACCAACGAGGAATTATTGGGTAAATTAAGAGGTGCATCTATGTTTACAAAAATGAAAGCACCTTTGGCAATCGTTGTCTGTGGAAATTTGGAGAGGGCATTACCGGCAAAAATGGCTGATTATTGGATTCAGGATTGCAGTGCTGCGACAGAAAATATTTTATTGAGAGCAACAGATTTAGGGCTTGGGGCAGTTTGGTGTGGGATTTATCCACAGAAACGTGCCGAAAAGAAGGTAAGGGAGATTTTGGGATTGAATGAAAAAAAGATTCCACTAAATCTTATCTTTTTGGGGCATCCTGCTGAAAATCCAGAGGCAAGGGATCAGTATGAGGAAGAATGTGTACATTTTTTTGAGTAGATAAGATGAGTAGGTATATGTAGGAAGAGGTGGAGAAAGATTGAAAAATGCCTCGATAGTTATTTTTTAATTCAAAATTTGTGTTGTTTCGGAATGAGAGGCAAAAATGAAGCTAATTTGTATTATGATTGCAAATGTGAAAATGTTGATAAAAATGGAGAAAGATTCTGTTGATGTTTAAACTTTGAGAGGCATGCTTATTTATATGACAACAAGAGAAGAAGTATTGCAGTATGGGTTATCCTTTCCTGATACTTATCAGGATGCTCCATTTCACGATGAAAATTGGCAGTTGGTGAGGATTCGTAAGAATAAAAAGGCTTTTTTGTGGTCTTATGAGAGAGATGGAAAACTGTGTATTAATATTAAGGTTGACCCGGAGTGGAGAGATTTTTGGAGAAGTGCTTATGAGTCTGTTTTGCCCGGATATCATCAAAATAAAGAGCATTGGAATACTGTTATTTTAGATGGAATGATACCGGAAGAAGAAGTCAAACGAATGATAGCAGAGAGTTATGATTTGGTTGTGAAAAAATGAGATGAAAGATTGAAAAATAATTTGATAGTTATGTTTCAATCAAGAATTTGTGACATTTTGGAATGAGAGGAAAAAATGAGATTTACATATTGTCCGCATTGTGGAGAAAAATTAGTGAAAAAAGAAATTGGTGACGAAGGGCTTGTACCTTTTTGTGAAAATTGTAGTGTTCCATTATGGG
>CAYMHX010000111.1:0-7310 GCA_964390325.1 uncultured Roseburia sp.
GATGGTTATTTATATGTGGATGATATGATTCGTGACCGTACAGAATCTTTAAGTCCGCAGCGATTAGAGAAAAGATACCAAGATTATTTGAACGTTCTTGTTGACCGTAAAAATGATGGTTCAAAAGAATTGATGGTAGGTACAAGGTGGAATGTACTAGACCCGTTAGGTAGAGTGGAGGCAGAAAATAAAGACAATCCAAGATACCGGTTTAGAAAAATTCCTGCATTAAATGAAAAAGGCGAGTCGAATTTTCAATATAAATACGGAGTAGGTTTTTCTACACAGTATTACATTAATTTAAAAAATCGTTTAGACGAAAACGAATGGATGGCAAAATATATGCAAAATCCATTTGTTAGAGAAGGATTACTTTTTCCCAAAAATGAATTACGTTTTTATAATGGAGTTTTACCAGATGGTGATTATTTTACGGCAGCAGCCTGTGACGTTGCATGGGGTGGTGGAGATAGCTTATCAATGCCATTTGGAAATGCTTTTGGACAAGATGGAGATATTTATATTTCTGATTGGATATTTAATAAAGGCAATAAAACAGTTACGAAACCATTAGTTATTGCTAAAACAATGCAACAAGAACCAAGCATGATACGGTTTGAAGCAAATAATGGTGGTGATGAATACGCAGAAAGCATAGATGAAAAACTTCGTGAAAATGGATTTAAAACAAATATATCTTGGAAAAAGGCAGATAATCAAATGTCAAAGATGGCAAAGATTATTCAATATGCACCAGATGTAAAAAGAAGATGCGTATTTTTGACACCAGAATATCGAAGTCAAGAATATCAAGATGCAATAGATGAGCTTACAATGTTTACTCAAGTCGGAAAAAATGTACATGATGATGCACCGGATGGTTTAACACAACTTATACAATTGATAGATGGTGGAACAATGGGAAAGGTAGAACCAACTAAAAATCCGTATTCATAAAAGGGGGAGTATGATGACAAAACAAGTTTTAGTTCAATATAATGACCTCAAAGAGGAAATTGTTGAAGTGCGAGCAAAAATCTTTGATTTAGAAAAATATATAAAAAAGATAGAAGCAGATGGATGTGTTGTAGATACTGTTTCTGGTGGAAGTGGTGGTATTCAGCATTTTAAAATTGAGGGGTTTCCGTATCCTGAATATTCGAAGAAGAAAACATTACTTCTTACAAGAAAATCCATTTTAGTTCAGCTTGAATCAGAATTGGATGAACAAATAAATGAAGTCGAACAATTTATTACAACTGTAAAAGATAGCCAAATGAGAAGAATTATCCGAATGAAAGTTCTTGAAAATAAAACATGGGTGCAAATTGGACGGAATATGAATACAACACCCGATAGCTGTCGAATGTCATTTGAAAGATTTATGAAAGAAAGTTAAAGTTGTTCGTTTTGTTCGTTTTATTTTTGATAGAATTAAAATAGAAAAAGATATAGACCGAACATATTAATAATGTTTTCGGTCTATTTTATTGTGAAAAGCGAGGAAGTGAGAAAGTGCTTAATTACAGTAAAAATAGAGTTCCTTTTTCAGAAGTATGTTCCAATGCATATGGCAGAAAAGTGATTTTTAGTAATATAGAGTCTATTACAATTGATAATATTGTTGAAGAATTGGGGAAAGCACTTTCTATTCATTGGAATAATCGTCGTGAGATTGATTATTTGGAACGATATTATAAAGGCGACCAGCCAATTTTATATAGAAATAAAATGATTCGTCCAGAGGTTAATAATAAAGTAGTTGAAAATCATGCTTTTGAAATTGTGGAACATAAGTCGGCAGAAAATTTTGGTGAACCTGTACAATATGTGTTAAAAAGTGCAGATAAAACGACAAAGGAAAAGAAATCTGCTGAAGTTAATGATTTTAATGATTTCAACGAAATGGAAGGAAAAGATGAAATTGATATTGAGATGGCTCGTGACAGAAGTACTTGTGGAACATCATATAAATTTCATTACAACAGGAAAAATCATTCAGTAGACGAAGCTCCTTATGGAATTGATAGAGAAGACCCAAAGAATACTTTTGTTGTATATCGTTCTGGTCCAGGTAAGAAACCATTGTTTTCTTGCCAAATCCGAAAAGATAAGGATAATCAAGAATATTATTTTATCTATACTAATCAATTATGGATAGAAGTTAAAAATAGCAAAGTTGTTAAATTTGGGAAAAATGGCATTAAGATGATACCAGTTGTGGAATATCCAAATAATTTTTATCGTTTATCAGATATTGAAATTGTAATTACGATTCTTGATACGATTAATAAAATGCAATCAGATAGAATGAATGGTATTGAGCAGTTCGTACAGTCATTTATTAAATTCATTAATTGTGAAATTTCAGAAGAAGATTTTAAAGCAATGCGACAAAACGGTGCATTTAAAGTGAAAACTAACGGAAATAATAATGCAGATGTTGATATTATGAGTGATGAACTTGACCAACAGCAGACACAGGTTGCGAAAGATGACTTATATGAGAATATGCTTATTATAAATGGTATGCCAGACCGTCAAGAAAATTCCGGTGGAGATACAGGACAGGCAGTAGTTATGCGAAACGGTTTTTACTTTTCTGAAAAGAGAGCTGAAACTTCTGAACCGATTTATAAAAAGTCAGAAAGAGAGAGCATTAAAATTATTTTAAATATTCTCAGAATTAAGGATTTAACTTCTTTAACATTGAAGGATATTGAAATTAAAATTACCCGTTCTAAGCAGGATAATATGTCTGTTAAAGCACAGGTATATCAAATCTTAGTAAATAATGGAATTGACCCTAAGATAGCAATTAAGGTCAGCAATTTGTTTGCGGACCCAGAAGAAGTTTATTTACAAAGTAAACCATATTTGGATGCGATGTTAAAAGATAAAAATACTGTGGGTACGGAAAAGATAGAAATGGTTAATCAAACCAGTTAATAGCTGGTATTTTATATTATTAATATTTGCGGCAACAGCGATAAGTTGCAGCCACAAGCAGAGCAACCTGCGAAATCAAAGCGTAGTGGAGAAAGGATTTATTTATGGTAACGAGAGAACAGGCAACAGAACAGTTAAAGGCAGTAGGTGTGGAAAATCCGACAGAAGAACAGATTACTACATATCTTAATAATGTAAATGCAGAGGCAATTAAGGAAAAATCTAAAGCAGATTTGTATAAAGCAAAGGCGGATAAAGCAGACGATTTGGAAAGACAGCTTACGGATTTGCAGAATCAGAACCTTACGGATGCTGAAAAACAGCAGAAAGAAAATGAAAAATTGCAGCAGCAGATTAAGGAGTTGACAGAAAGTAATCTTAAAACAGAAGCAAAGGCAATTCTTACGAAAGCTGGTTTATCAGATGAAGATATTGAAGCGTTATTGCCGGGAATGATTGCAGATTCTTTGGAAAATACACAGGCTAGAGCAAATACTTATGTAACAACGATGAATAAATTCAAGGATAATGCTATTAAAGAGCATGATAAGACAGCTCTTGACAATACTGGAACGCCTGGTGGTGGAACTGGTGATGATAAAAAAACAAATGCAGAAAAAATTGCAGAGAAACTTTTTAGTAGCAAAAAACAGGAAAATAATATTTTATCGCATTATATTAATGGAGGGAATTAAAAATGTCGATGCAGTTTGAACAGACATCTTATGTAGGAGATGTACAGATTTTAAAAAGAAAGCCGTTTGAAGCTATTCCTATAACATTGGATTTTTCTAGTGTTTCAGAAACTTTAAATAGTGGTAAAAAAGTAGTTAGAGCAGGTACTCCAATTGGAACAGCAGGAGTGGCAGATAATACAGCAACAGTGGTTGGAATTTTATTACATGATGTAACAGAAGATAGACCGCAGGGAACATTATTGAAAAAGGCATATATTAATACAAAGGTAGCAGAACAGCATACAGGTATTACATATGATGCAGCAGTAAAATCAGCATTGCCAATGATTGTATTTGAGTAAAAACAGGAGGTAAAACAGATGTTAGTAAATGAAGTAGTAGATTCGCCATCTATTATACGTATTGCGACAGAAGAAGCTAGCAATAAGACACCATATCTTGGACTTAACTGGTTTCCAGAAAAGAAAAAATCTGGTTTGGATTTAAAATGGATTAAAACACATAAAGGTTTGCCAGTATCATTAAAGCCTTCAAATTTTGATGCATTACCAACCATTAGGGCAAGAGGTGGATTAAAAGCAGAAAAGACACAGATGGCATTTTTCCGTGAACAAATGATTGTGACAGAGGAAGATGCACAGGAAATTGATAGAATTAAAGATGAAAATGACCCATATTTACAGGGGGCATTACAGAGTATCTATGATGATACAAATACTCTTGTGCATGGGGCAGAAGTTGTGCCGGAGAGAATGAGAATGTCTTTACTTGCAACAGTGGATGGACATCCGGTTATTGGAATTGAGTCTGATGGTGTTAAGTATGAATATGATTATGATCCTAACGGAGAATATGCAGCAGGACATTATGCAAAGTTGCTTGATACAGCAAAATGGAGTGATATAGAAAATTCTAAGCCACTCACAGATATGAATAACGCAAGAAAAACATTACGAAAGAAAGGCAAAATTGCAAAATATGCCTTAATGAACTCAAATACATTCCAGTATCTGTTGGATAATGCACAGGTGAGAAATTCTATCCTTGCACAGAATCTCACAGCTACAATTGATGTAGATGATGAGACTGTAATTGCAGTTGTTAAGAAGAGAACTAAACTTACAATTGTTATTTACGATAAGATGTTTGCAGAAGTACAGGATGATGGAACTGAAAAAGAAGATTATTTCTATCCAGATAACAAAGTAACATTACTTCCTGAAGGACCATTAGGAAATACTTGGTTTGGGACAACGCCTGAAGAGAGAACTGCTGGACAGGTTAAGGATGTAGATGTGTCTATGTATGGTATCGGTATTGCGGTTGCGACTAAAACAGAATATGGTCCACCTGCAATCACTTCTGTAACTGTGTCTGAAATCGCATTGCCATCTTACGAGGGAATGGATTCAACATTTGTTATTGAAGTTGCGTAGGAGGTAGTGAATGAAATATCCATATATTGTAAATAAAAATGGTACATGGTATCCAGCTGGAACAGAAGTTCCAGAGGATAAACCGATTGAAGTTGATTTAGTCGATGATATGCCAGATGGTGCATTAGATACAAATGCAGATGGCAGTGTTAAGGCCTATGATGCTGATACTGTAAAATCTTTAGAGGAAGAAGCAGGTGAGGTATTGCAGGAGCAGACTAAAACCAAAGGCGGCAAAAAGAAATAATAATGTGAGGTAGCAAGATGGAAGAATTTATTGCAAAAATAAAATCCATGACAACTGAATACGGCGTACAGACTTCGGATTTGGTTGTTAATCTTGCCATTGAGCAATTTGAAACAATCCGTAATTATCCTAAATCTTGGGATGAAACAAGAAAGCTGGCTGATATGGAGAAAAACAAAGCCAAGATTGCTATGGCTGCGATTGAGATTGATTCTAAGGACGGAGCAGAGGGACAAACTCAAATGCTAGAGAATGGGATTTCGAGAACGTGGACAGACCATATAATGGCATATAGAGATATAATAGGATTTGCGAATGTTTTGTGATTTAGTCATTGATTAGCCTATGAATTAGTCATAGAAGATTGTGCGTGGAGAAATCCGCAGGGACACTCATTTAATGGTGGTGGGTGGAGTGTAAAACTTACTTGTTAATATTCTCCTTTTGTCGTATAATGGTGGTGAAAGGAGAGTGACTATAATGTACCAAGAACATGAATTATTATTTACGCCAGATGAAGATGCCATTCTGTGGAAATATATGAGTTTGCCTAAATTTTTAAATTTGCTAAATGGAAAAATGTATTTTAATAGAGTAGATTGTTTTGAAGATGTATTTGAGTCAACATTTCCAAAATATAATGAGCTTCATCGGGATGAAGTGTATGGAGGCAAATGCCCAATTCCCAAAGAATCATTTGACAATATTGTTTATCATGTAAGAACACATACATATGTTTCGTGCTTTCATAAAAATGCTTATGAATCAGCTTTCATGTGGAAATTATATGCTGGAGAAGATGGTGTAGCTTTTGTAACATCTTTTAAACGATTAAAAGAATCTTTTCAAAATGAAAGAAAACCTATTTTTATTAGTAATGTGCGTTATATCGACTATGAAAAAGAATTTTTACCAGAAAGTAATCTTTTTTATTTAAGCATTCATAAGAGACAGAGTTTTGTTCATGAAGATGAAGTGCGATGTATATACCTTAGTGATATAAAAGGAGATACACCAACAGGAGAATTGATAACTGTTGATTTAAAAAAACTTATTGAAAAAGTTTATATTTCTCCATATGCACCATCATATATGAGAAAAGATGTTGAGGAAATTCTTCGAAGCAAAGGGCTGAATGTTGATGTGATAAATTCTCCATTATATACGATTAAATAAATGTTGATTATTTCCATAAAAAGGCGATAAAATGAGAAGTTTAAAGAAAAATCAAAGAGATATGTATTTTTCACTTTACGATGAAGAAATACCAATTGTTAATGACAGGGGCGAATTAGAATTAGAAACTATGGCAGGATATAGCAATCCTGTCATTTTTCATGCCAATTTATCCGCAGGCAAAAGCAATGCAGAAGAATCTCCATTTGGTAAAGATGTGTCCTATGACCGTATTATTAGTACTTGCGACATGGATTTGCCGATTGATGAAAATTCGATTATTTGGGTAAAGAATAAACCAGTATACAATGCTGATGGCACAGTTAATCCAGATAGTGCGGATTATGAAGTATCTGCACCGCCGTTAGATGGCTTAAATAACTTGCTGATAGCCATAAAAAGACGTTCTAAGTCGGTGGTCGAGGATTCTTCCACTACGGAAGAAAACGAGCCAAATATGGGCGATAGCACGGTTGAAGATGATGGATTTTAGAAAGTAGAGGTAGAATATGAAAAAGTTATTTATTAGTCAGCCTATGAAAGACAAGACAGATGAGGAAATCAAAGCAGAGAGAAAACTTGCAATTGAGAAAGCACAGGAAGTTGTTGGCGAAGAAGTGGAAGTGATTGACTCTTTCTTTGAAAATGCACCGCATGATGCAAGACCATTATGGTTTCTTGGAAAATCCTTAGAACTTATGGCAGGAGCAGATGTTGTTTATTTTGCCAAAGGTTGGGAAAATGCTAGAGGTTGCAAAATCGAGCATGAATGTGCAATTCAGTATGGTATCAACTGTATTGAGT
>CAYMHX010000112.1:0-7293 GCA_964390325.1 uncultured Roseburia sp.
AATACAAGCTCCATGTTACCGGTACCCTTAAATTCTTCAAATACAACATCATCCATTTTACTTCCTGTATCAACAAGAGCCGTTGCTAAAATGGTAAGACTGCCTCCCTCACGCGTATTTCTTGCCGCACCAAAGAAACGTTTTGGCATATGAAGGGCTGCAGGGTCTAAACCACCTGATAAGGTACGTCCACTTGGCGGAATAGTCAGGTTATAAGCTCTTGCAAGTCGTGTAATACTGTCAAGTAAAATCATAACATCCTTTTTATGCTCTACCAAACGTTTTGCACGTTCGATTACCATTTCTGATACACGTTTATGATTTTCCGGTAGTTCATCAAAGGTTGAATAAATAACCTCTACATTTCTTCCTTCAATCGCTTCTTTAATATCCGTTACTTCCTCTGGTCTTTCATCAATCAATAAGACGATTAAATGCATATTCGGATTGCTTCTTGTTACTGTTTGTGCAATTTCTTTTAAAAGAGTTGTCTTACCTGCCTTCGGCTGAGAAACAATCATACCACGCTGTCCTTTTCCAATCGGCGAAACCAAATCTACAATACGCATTGCAACACTGCATCCTTGATATTCCAAACGAATTCTTTCATTTGGAAAAATCGGTGTCAAATCATTAAAGTTCTTTCTATTCTGTGCTACACTTGGATGAGCACCATTTACCGAACTTACATATAATAATGCTGAAAATTTCTCCTGTTGTGTCTTAATTCTAGTATTTCCACAAATGATGTCTCCTGTTTTTAAATTAAATTTACGAATTTGAGACGGAGATACATACACATCATTCTCACCCGGCAGATAATTTGCACAACGAATAAACCCATATCCATCTGCCATTACTTCTAAAATACCATTTGCCGTAACGCCACTGTCTAAACTGCTCAATGTATCTTCGAGATTATTTTTTTCTGTTTTTTCAGGCTTTTCTACTGATTTTTCTGCCTGTTTTTCTTGTTTTTCTTTTTCATCCTGTGCCAGCATCGCTTCAATCAGCTCTGCTTTTCTCATACCTGATATTCCTTCCATACCTCGTGCTTTTGCCAAATCGCGCAATACGGCAACTGCAAGGCTTTCATACTTTTCTCTCATTCAATTCTCCTTTTCTTTCATCTATTTATATCCTTGGGATTCGTGTCTGAAATGACTGTGAAACTATTTATGATAACATGGTAATTAATAATTACCCCAAATCATTATATCGCATTTTCCTAAAAATAGAAAGACCTAATTTTTCTTGATTAATGAAAAAGTAAATGCTATGATTATCATAATAATTTAAGATTGAAAAATGAGAGGTAATTATGGATTTAAAAGAAAAAGCATTACAAATGCATAAAGAATGGCAGGGAAAATTAGAAATCACTGCCAAATCAAAGGTAAATTCTCGTGAAGATTTAGCGATTGCTTATACCCCGGGCGTTGCAGAGCCATGCAAAGTCATTGCGGAAAATAAAGAAGCAGCCTACACTTATACCATGAAAAGTAATACGGTAGCTGTCATTTCAGACGGAAGTGCCGTACTTGGTCTTGGAAATATCGGTCCTTACGCTGCTATGCCTGTTATGGAAGGTAAATGTGTTCTTTTTAAAGAATTTGGCAATGTAAATGCCGTTCCTATCTGCCTTGACACACAAGACACCGAAGAACTCATTACAACGATTAAAAACCTTGCACCTGCATTTGGTGGAATTAATTTAGAAGATATTTCTGCACCACGCTGTTTTGAAATTGAAGAACGTCTAAAAGAAATGCTTAACATCCCTGTTTTCCATGATGACCAGCACGGTACGGCAATTGTCGTTCTTGCAGGCATTATCAACGGCTTACGTCTTACAGGAAAGAAAAAAGAAGACTGTAAAGTTGTAGTAAACGGTGCAGGTTCTGCCGGTATCGCCATTACAAAACTTTTATTAACTTACGGTTTTAAGCATGTTATGATGTGTGACCGTGAAGGTATTATTGGAAAAGATTATCCAAACTTAAATTGGATGCAGAAAAAAATGACAAAACTTACAAATCTAGATAACGTAACAGGTACGTTAGCCGATGCATTAAAAGGAGCAGATATTTTTGTAGGTGTTTCTGCACCAAACATCGTGACAGCAGATATGGTTGCTTCCATGAACTCCGATTCTATCCTTTTTGCAATGGCAAATCCTGTTCCTGAAATCATGCCTGATATTGCAAAGGCCGCTGGAGCGCGTATTGTCGGCACAGGACGCAGTGATTTCCCAAATCAGGTAAATAATGTCATTGCCTTCCCTGGTATCTTTAAAGGTGCATTAGAAGGGCGTGCAAGCCGGATTACAGAAACTATGAAGTTAGCTGCTGCAGAAGCCTTAGCAGGTTTGGTTTCTGATGACGAATTATGTGATGATTTTATTATGCCTGAAGCATTTGACCCACGTGTTGCTAAAGTGGTAAGCAATGCTGTAAAGGCACATATTAACTAGCAATGGAGAACTTACGCTGGGGTGAAAAGCGTTTTCACTCTCTTGACCACTATCTAAAAGCTACCTTTGGAGAAAAAGTTTACCGTCTTTCTTTAAATGGCGGTATGAGTTGCCCAAACCGTGACGGTACATTTGGCACGGGTGGTTGTATTTTTTGCAGTAAAGGAGGCTCCGGTGATTTTGCTGCTTCTCCTACCCTTTCTATTACAGAACAGATAGAAGAAGCCAAATATAAAATCTCCGCCAAAACCAAATGTAAAAAATATATTGCTTATTTTCAAGCCTACACCAATACTTATGCCCCAACAGATTATCTACGAAACATTTTCTCTGAAGCAGCCGCACACCCTGATATTGTGGCACTTTCGATTGCTACCCGCTGCGACTGTTTACAAGAAGATATTTTAGATTTATTAGAGGAATTAAATCAAATAAAACCTGTGTGGGTAGAATTGGGATTGCAGACCATTCATGCAGAAACTCTTCATTTTATCCGAAGCAGTTTTACTTTATCCCAATTTGATACCGCAGTATCCAATCTCCACACAAGAGGTATTTCGGTGATTACACACCTGATTTTAGGTCTTCCTAATGAAACAAAAGAAATGATGCTTGCATCTGTATCTTATGTTTCACAACTGCCAATTCAAGGTATCAAATTACAATTACTTCATATATTACAGGGAACAGATTTAGCAGATTTTTATAAAACACATCCGTTTGAACTCTTTTCCTTAGAGGAATATTGTGATTTTATTATAACCTGTATGGAATTGCTGCCACCTGACATGGTCATTCATCGTCTGACAGGTGACGGTCCAAAAAATTTATTAATTGCTCCTCTTTGGAGTACCGATAAAAAACGGGTTTTAAATACCATTCAAAAGAAACTAAAAGAACAAGACAGTTGGCAGGGGAAATTTTTTATATCATAGAAAGGAGATTTTATGGCTGAACCATTTACCATCTATAAATTGACCATTTTAAATATGCTTGACAAGGTGGATTTTCCACTTTCCAATACACAGCTTACCAATTTTTTCTTAGAGCAGGAATACACAGACTATTTCCGCGTACAACAGGTTATCAGTGACTTAGCAGATGCAGAATTAATTCGTACCGAATCTACCCATAATAATACACACTATTACATTACTGCTGCCGGAAAAGAAACCTTAAATCTTTTAAGAGATAAAATTCCGGATGCAATTGAAATGGATGTTATCAATTATCTGTCTTTGAATAAATTGGAATTGCGCAATGATAATGCAATTATTGCTGATTATTACCGTACCCCAAATCGTGACTTTGCCGTACGGTGTCAGTATCGTCAAAAAGATACGAATTTAATTGACTTAACGTTATCCGTACAGACAAAAGAACAGGCAGAAGCCATTTGTAATAACTGGAAAAAACAAAACGAAGATGTTTATATGTTTTTAATGGATATTTTAATTCGATAACTTGAATAATGACAATAAATTTTAGAAAGGTACAATATTCTATGGCAAAACAACATTGGAAAGCTGGAAATATGCTCTATCCGCTGCCAGCCGTTATGGTAAGCTGTCAGTCTGGAAATGAAAAACCAAACATTATTACCGTAGCATGGGCTGGTACGATTTGTACTAACCCTCCTATGGTTTCTATCTCTGTACGTCCGGAACGCTATTCTTATCACATGATTAAAGAATCGGGTGAGTTTGTTATTAATTTAACAACTAAAGATTTGGTATTCGCTACGGATTACTGTGGTGTACGCTCTGGCAGAGAAGTCGATAAATTCAAAGAAATGAACTTGACTCCACAGCCATCCAAATACATCAAAGCTCCTGGAATTGCCGAAAGCCCTGTAAATATTGAATGCAAGGTTCGTGAAATCAAAGAACTTGGCTGTCATCATATGTTTCTTGCAGATGTACTAGGTGTGACCATTGAAGATGATTATATGGATGAAAAGGGAAAATTTCACTTAAACGATATCGGATTAGTTACTTATTCTCACGGAGAATATTTTTTATTAGGCGAAAAACTGGGAAGTTTTGGATATAGCGTAAAAAAATAAGAATAACTGTACTTCATAATACGAAAGGAAATCTGATATGCTTTAAAAAAATGTAGCCGTTTATATTCATTTTATTATCAACCAATATAATAATTATTGGGTACTTGGAGTAAGACAACCAGTAGAAGAATATTATTATTGTAAAGAATTAAAATGAAAAAGGGGCAATTTCAATCTGAACTGCCCCTTTCCATAATATATAAATCATTATATGATAATACACACCATTCCACCACTATTATCATTGACGATTTTTTGCATTGTATCCTGCAATTTCATCTGACATTCATCATCCATCATAGAAATTTTATTGCGAATCCCGTCCTCCATCAATTCTCCAATGGATTTTCCAAAAATATTGGTTTCCCAAACGCCCTCATTGCTCTGCTGTCCGTCTTTTATGTATTGGATTAAGTCTTTCGCCTGTTCTTCACTTCCGATAATCGGTGCAATTTCGGTTTCAATATTCGCACGAATCATATGAATAGATGGTGATACCGCCTTAATTTTTACGCCAAACTTATTTCCATGCCGAATTAACACAGGTTCTTCCATTTTAATATCAGAAAGACTTGGATTTACCACCCCATATCCTTTTATCTGAACCGCTTCCACAGCATTTGAAACTTTTTCATAAGCTTCTTTCTGCATGGACATTTCCCGAATTAGATGAATTAATTCATATTCGCCTTTTACATCCACACCCGCCATCTCGCTGATATTTTCATAATAATAATTCTCTGCAATTTCCATACAGACTTTCACACTTCCACCAGACAAATCAATCTCATCCAGCTTTATCTTTGAGACAAATTTAGAATTTTCCAATTCTTTCTGCCAATCCAATCCATAGACATCTCTCATATGGTTTATCTTCTCTAACAACTTTCCTGCCAACTCTGCAATTTCTTTTTTTACTTTATGCTCCACAGGAAGTAATTCTGTCCATTTCGGAATATAAAATCCAATCTGCTGAATTGGAAATTCATAAAGAATATTTTCCAATATCTTCATAATATCATCTTTCCGAAGCTGTTCACAATTCACAGGAAGTACCATATTTTTATATTTTTCACTCAGTTGGGCTGCAAGTTGTCTGGATTCTTCATTATACGGTTTTGTTGTATTAAGTAAAATAAGAAATGGTTTTCCAATTTCTTTTAACTCCTGTACCGTCCGTTCCTCTGCACGAACATAATTTTCCCGCTCCAAATCGCCGATACTTCCATCCGTTGTGACTACAATCCCTACTGCTGCATGGTCTTTAATCACTTTTTCCGTACCAATCGCTGCTGCTTCTGAAAAAGGAATTTCATAGTCAAACCATGGCGTTTTCACCATACGCTTTTCGCTACCCTCCATATGTCCCACAGCACCATCTACTAAAAATCCCACGCAGTCAATCAAACGTACCTTTACATTACCGCCGTCTTCTCCACCCTCTTTTTCCGGAAGACGAATTTCTGCTGCCTGCTGTGGAATAAATTTTGGCTCTGTGGTCATAATCGTTTTTCCTGCTGCTGCCTGTGGCAGTTCATCCGTAGCCCGCTCTCTTGCTGCATTATCTGTTAAATAAGGCAGTACCATCCACTCCATAAATCGCTTTATAAATGTAGATTTTCCAGTCCGCACAGGTCCCACGACTCCGATATAAATTTCTCCTCCACAGCGTTCTTTAATATTTTTGTATAAATCATATTCTCTGTTCCTGTCCATAAAAAATATCCTTTCCATACAAAAATGATAATTGCTTAATTACCTTAAAATATTGTATGAAAAGGATATTTTCTTTATACCATAAAACGCATCATTCCGGGAAGACAGGTATAACAAATTTCTGTCACATCTCCCAAATACTCTCCGTCTGTATGTAATGCCATCGGCTTTTTGATATGAAGCTGAATCTTTTTACAATCAAACACTTTAAATCCTTTAAAATGCTCATGTGTTCCCGTCGCTAAAAATGGAAGTCTGATTAATGCTCCAAACTTTGTGAATTTATAAACAAAACAAGTAGAAAGCAGTCCGTCCTGTACACTTGCCTTTGGTGCCATCGGAACACCGCCACCTTCTGCTCTTGCATTCATAGCTGCACAAAAAATCGTCCTTTTAAAATTTAACGTAAAAGAATCATCTACATTCACAGACATATCTGCTGTTTCCATCGTAAACAAAGACTGTACTGTTACAATTAAATACGATACTTTCCCCAGTCCCAATTTATTCATTATTACTTTAATTTTTGAAGTTGCATTCTTTTTACAAACCAAAGCATCCATTCCAATTCCGGAACTAATTGCATATTTTCGCGGTTCTAAGCTTTCCGGCCATTCTACCATTCCTAAATCTATCCGTTCAAAGCAATCTGCTCCTGCTTCTACACAAGCTAAAATATCTGCAAGCCGTTCTTTTGGATTTTTCTTAATTCCTAAATTTCTGGCAAAATCATTTCCGGAACCAGCAGGAATTAAAGAAATTCGCACCTTTTCAAAATTCGTAACACCATTAATTACTTCATTTAAAGTACCATCTCCTCCAACTACAATTAAGCAAATATCATCTTCGTCCTTCTCACTAAGCTCCTTTGCAATCTCCGTGGCATGGCCTTTGTACTTTGTCATAAAAACCTTATACGGAATCTTTTTTTCACGCAACTCAATCTGAACCTGCCGCCATACTCCGACACCTTTCCCTGTCCTTGCAGTTTCATTTGCAATAAAATATAACATATTACCTCTCATTCTGCGCTTTTAAG
>CAYMHX010000113.1:0-4975 GCA_964390325.1 uncultured Roseburia sp.
ATTCGTGATGTATTGCTCTTCCCGACGATGAAGACGTTAGACAAGTAAAATTTTCTGAAATGCTTGAAAAATAAGCATTTGAACAAGTATTTAAATACTAAAATAAAGAAATTTACACCATATTTACACCAAATTTTGAAAAAGTATCGAAAAAGGAATCTTGCAGATTTATATGATGTGGTTATGTGGTATAAGAAGAATGAATATTTTCTTAGTGAAATTTGATTAAGCAGTAAATAAAAAATCAAGGATTTGTTAGTCATCAAATCCTTGATTTTTTTGATTAATTATTTGATGATTTTATTATATTTTTTTTGAAAATTTGGAGGCTTGTTGTGTGGACTGTTTTTGTTATCCGTTGATTTTTGCTTGAGTAATAGTATCCTCAATAATTTGTTGCAGTCTCTTTCTTCGCTGTTCTGTTTCTTTTGGTGGTTCACGTCGTTTATTTCCGGTATGATAGTTTACAGTATTGATTGCAAAATGGATGTGTGTATGTTTTTCGTCTTTATCAGGATTATGAATTCCGTAATATACCTGATATCCGTCGGCGTAAAAATCTTTTGCAAGATTTTGAGCAAGATTTTGAGCAATATTTTTAAGTGAAATATGTTTTTCTGTTAAAGATTGAATTTCATCCTCTGAAAACGAGTATATTTCATGGTCAATATATCTTCCAAAGTTTCCTTTTCTGGTATGTTGTAGTTGGGCATATTGAAATTGTTGGATAACAGTGTCTGCTCCGGCAAAGTCAATTGTACCTAAAGCACCCTGACCTACTAAATCATTTCTTGTATCATTGTTTTCTCTGGAAATGTATTTAATAAGTTTGCTTATAGCATCAGGTTTCGTATATCGTTTATGTCCGGATTTGTTGATTAAGATGCCGTGTTGCTTTGAATTTTTTGTATTCATATTGGTTACTCCTTTAAAAAACAGAATATTTGGTAAAAATAGTTTTTATATCCGTAGAAAGTTCTTCATTTTGATATTTTTCAATCGTATGGTAAATATCATTACATAAATCCCAAAGTTGCATACATTCTGGAATTTGTTTTAACAGATGTGTAGTATTTTTCATACATTCATTACGGACATATGTACTAACAGATACATTTTCTTCTTTTGCATTTCTTTCAATTATTTCTTTTTGTTCTTTTGATATTCTTATTTTAAGAATTTCTGATTTGTTTAAATCCTTAGATTGTTTTTTAGTATTCATAATATATATTAGCAGGTACGCAATTATTTTAAATTTTTGAATGAAAATGCTGTCCATATGTAGCGATACCTACTGTTCTCCTTTCTAAATTTGTGGACACAATACTTTCATTTATCAAAATGTAGGGTTGGATGTAAAAAATAATAAATATTTTTTCGTAAACAGATGTGTAATAGTGAATGGGATAGCGTATGAGTATTAAGACGTTGTTATACCAAAAAATTTTTATTATAAAATACAAAGGATTTGTATTTGGAAAGGAATGAAAATGAGTGAATCTTATATGTCAGTAAAGGAACTCACAGAACGTTTGGGGATTAGTTATTCGACCGCATACCGAATGATTAAATTGAAACAAATTCCCGCAATAAAAATTGGCAGACATTGGAAAATTCCACGCAGTATGTTCGACAAATTAAACCCAAGATATCTGTAGAAATCTGTTTAAAAGAGTTTAGAAATATATATTAATCCTTTATAACAAAGCCTATAGGCGAACATAAAGGAGGATAAAAATTATGGCAGCAAATGTAGAATCCATGTTTTATGTACGAACCGTACCATGGCATGGGATTGGAACAATGGTAAAGGAAGCACCTGCATCTGAAGACGCACTTCGATTAGCAGGTCTCGATTGGGAAGTATTACAGGAAGAAGTATTTACTCCTGCAGGAGAGAAAATCACAGGGTATAAGGCAAATGTGAGAAGTACAGACCGAAAAGTATTAGGTGTAGTATCCGATCGTTATAAAATCATTCAGAATACGGAAGCCTTTGCATTTACGGATGCATTGCTTGGAAATGGTGTGAGTTATGAAACGGCAGGTTCTTTGCAGGAAGGCAGAAAAGTTTGGCTGTTGGCGAGAATGCCACGAGAATATATTATTTCAGGAGAACGTATTTCTCCATATTTGGTATTCAGCAATTCGCATGATGGTTCGGGTGCAGTAAAGGTGGCAATCACACCGATTCGTGTGGTCTGTAACAATACCCTCAATTTGGCATTAAATACGGCAAAACGTAGTTGGTCTATGATTCATACAGGGGATATTAAGGGAAAGATACAGGAAGCGAAAGACACGTTGTTTATGGCAGAAACATACATGGATAGCCTCGGAAAGGAAATTGAGAATCTTAGAAAGATTAAGATGACGGATAAACAGGTAAAGGAATATATCGAACTTCTTCTTCCAGTGGAAGACAATGCAACTCCGTTACAGCAGAAAAATATGATGCGACTTCGTGCAGATATGAAAGCACGTTATTTTGATGCTCCGGATTTACAGGATGTTGGAAACAATGCTTATCGTTTTGTAAATGCTGTGAGTGATTTTGCAACACATAGCGAGCCTCTCCGTAAGACGGTAAATTACAAAGAGAATTTATTTTCAAAGACAGTGGAAGGTAATCCATTGATTGACAAAGCATATCAAATGGTTCTTAGTGCATAGGAACACACATATGCTCTGCTTGAAAAAAGAAAGAGAGGTTAAGATTTATGAGAGTATTTGCAAAAACTGCAAAGATGGACAGAATACAGTGGCTTATGGAACGACGAAAAGGCATTTGTGGAAGTGATGCTTCCATTGTGCTTGGTATCAATCCATACAATTCCATTTTGTATTTATGGAAAGAAAAAACAGGAGAACTTCCGATTGAGGAAAATGGAAATCAGTATACTTATTTTGGCAATGTTTTAGAACCTGTAGTGAAAAAAGAATTTACAAAAAGAACCGGATTAAAGGTGCGTGCAAAAAATGCCATTCTGCAAAGTGGGGAATATCCGTTTATGCTTGCAGATTTAGATGGAATTGTAAAAGATGAACATGGGGAACTTGCTATATTTGAAGCAAAGACAGCAAGTGCTTATAAAGAAGATGTTTGGAAAAAGGGAGTTCCGGAAGAATATATTGCACAGGTTCAGCATTATTTTTGTGTCACTGGTTTTAAGAAAGCATATGTCTGTGCCTTGGTTGGTGGGAACAGTTTTTACTACCATGAAATTTACAGAGATGAAGAATATATTAAAGATTTGGTGGCAAAAGAAAAAGCATTTTGGGATTGCATACAAAAGAAAATTCTTCCTGCTTTGGATGGCTCACAGGCAACTGTAGATTATATCAATCAGACTTATCCGACAAGCAATCAGAAAGATATGGAGCTTCCATTTGGAGCAGAACAGCTTATCACAAGTTACTTGGATGTGGAAGCAAGCATTAAGACACTTACCACACAGAAAAATGCACTTGCCAATCAGTTAAAGGACATGATGAAAGAAAATGAAAAAGGATATGCAGGTGACCATATCGTAAAGTGGACAACGATTACAAAGCAATCCCTTGATACAACAAAGGTAAAAGAGGCTTTGGGAAATGATTATGATGATTATCTTCAAACAAGCAGTTATCGTAAATTTTCTGTGGCATAGGAGGCAGTATGGAAAATGAAAAGAAAATCCGTCTGCTTCGTGCAGAGGAAATTGAATGCCGAGTTGGTACAATAAATGAAAAAGGTCTTTCCCTGTTGCTTTATAAAGATGCCCGTGTGGATCAGAAGATGTTGGATGAGGTTTTCGGCATTTATGGTTGGAAAAGAAGTCATCAGATGATAGGAGACAGTCTGTATTGCACTGTGGAAATTTGGGACAGCGAAAAAGAACAGTGGATATCCAAACAGGATGTCGGAGTAGAAAGTTATACAGAAAAAGCAAAAGGACAAGCATCGGATTCATTTAAGAGAGCTTGTTTTAATCTTGGTGTGGGCAGGGAATTATACTCTGCCCCGTTTATTTGGATTTCGGCAGATAAAACACGCATTGAGAAAAAGGATAATAAGTACTGTGTGAAAGACAGTTTTTCTGTTTTTAAAATTACATATAATGATGAGCGAGAGATTACAGAACTTGTCATTGTAAATACATCTGGAAAAATAGTTTATGAGAAATCTGTAAAAAATTATGTTTCCAAAGAACCGACAGAAAGAGTGGGAAATGATTTAAAGCAACAGCTTGAAGCAGAATTAAGAAGAACCGGAGTGGATATACAGACAGTTTTAAAACGCTATCATATAGAAAATGAGAGTGATATGACGGCTGATATCTATGAACGAGCTATCCTTGCATTAAAGAAAACTGCAGATAAAAAAGTTGCGTAAAAAAAAGCTAGAGAATGCTATGGAAGATAAACAGTATCAAGAAAATGTGCAGAAAGAATATCAGAACTATAAAGAGCATATATTGAAGCTTTCATCAGAGCAGATATATGAGCGATGTGGAGAAATTTATTTCTATCATTGTATGTATGATTACTTTATGTGTAATGAAGAATTTTCTAATGTAATAGTTATGAAAATGAAAACAAATGAAAATTTGATTACAGAATGTTGGGAAGTTTATTTGAAATATGAGGGATTATCCTGTGGTTCTTGGGAAGATATTGATGAGTTATTGAAAGTATGCTTACAGAGTATAGAAAATAGATAAAGTACTCTTGCTATCGTGAATTTATTATTTGGGAATATAATTCGATGATGAAATTATTCATAAAAATAAGCTACAAAAAATATAGAAAGCGACACCTATCTTGTGAATGTAATTAGCAAGCAGGTGTCGCTTATTACTTTGTATCATGTTGAAATAAAATGAGCTAGGTACAGTTATAGGTAATCGAATGATTGAATATGGAAAATGGAGAAAACAAAAATGGAAATGAAGAAATTTGCAGAAGAAATGAAATTGCGATTAGAGAAGAAAAT
>CAYMHX010000113.1:5075-7283 GCA_964390325.1 uncultured Roseburia sp.
AAATGGAAATGAAGAAATTTGCAGAAGAAATGAAATTGCGATTAGAGAAGAAAATCTGTGTCGTGAAAGAAATTCACATTCAGAATGTGTTAAAAAATAATTCGGTGGAATTAACTGCATTGGTAATTAAAGAGCAGGGAAATAGTTTAGCACCAACGATTTATTTGGATGGATTTTATAGCAGTTATAAAAATGGAGCTGACTTGGATGAATTGGCAGAAGGAATGTTGGAAACTTATGAAAACAGTAAGATGAATAAAGTAGTAAATCTTGATTTTATCTATAAGTGGGAACTTGTAAAAGATTCTGTAGTATACAAACTTGTGAATACGAAAAGAAATCAGGGAATTTTAAATGAGATACCACATGAAGAATTTTTAGATCTTTCTAAAGTGTTTTATTTGTCCTTATATGATGGCGAGGGAAGTATGCTGATTCGCAAGGAGCATTGTATTATGTGGGGTATTACAGAGGAAGAACTGATTCGTATTGCAGAAAAGAATACACCAAAACTTTTTCCACAATATCTGATATCAATGAATGAAGTTATGGGAGAACTGTTTGAAAATAATATGGGTGACGAAGTTGAAGGAATAGCAGAAGATTTTCAGATGTATATTTTATCTAACACGAGTAAGCGAATGGGTGCAGCAGTGGTGTGCTATAAAGACTGTTTAAAGATGATTGCGGAGAAATTGCAGTGTGATTTTTATATGATTCCGAGCAGTATCCATGAAATGTTGATTTTACCATTCACGCAGGAATTTGATGTAAAAGATTTAAAAGAAATGGTAGAAGAAGTGAATGAAATGATCGTTGAGAAAGAAGAAATTCTTGGAGAGAATGTATATCTGTATAAAAGAGAACAGAACGAACTTTGTATTGCAGAATAACAAGCATTTGATTGATAAATCCATAAAGACAGAATGTAATGGTAAGTTACGATCAGGGTGTCTTTATGGAAAATATTTTGAGGGAGGTGTAGTGAATGAAAGTATTTATTAAGATAATCATTAATATCTTTTTATAAGATTGGATAATGATCTGATTAAGGGTTAGGAGAGGTTGATAACAGCCTCTCTTAATTTTTAATCAAAAATGGAAATTTATAGGGTAAATTTCATAGGATATTTGCAGATGACATTATTTTTTGAAATATAGTACATTAGAAAAAAGGCGGTGATGTGGGATGATGGATGCAAACATAGAAGATTATTGCGAATTTTATCAGGAGCTATATCGCATGGTCAATGATTCGGATGCGATGAAAGAAATTTATGAACGATATAGAGGATTAACTATCACATTTCCTAAAAAGCTATACAGTAAGGAATATGTACATAGATATCTTACAGAAAATCATGGAAAAGTAAAGGTACAGATTATGGCAAGGCACTTGGAGTTAAGCGAACGGAGAGTCCGGCAGTTGATTAGTGAGATAAAAAGAGAGAGTAATAAAGAAAATTTTAATGATGTATAACGAAAGGGTGAAAAACGAGCATGAAAAAGAAATTAGGGATATTGGCACTCTGTATGTTAATGCTTGTAGGGTGTGGAAATCGTGAAGATATAAATATAACAGATGGATCTGATGTTACAAATACGTTGCAAAGTGAAAAGGAAGATGATGAAGTAATGGGAGATGATGGAATAGAACAATATATGGAAATTGTCTCACAGATGGTAGGAACATATTCAGATATTGAAGGATATGGAATACAGGTACGTATAGAACAGAATGAATATGGTATGGCAGATATTGTTTTCATGACAGAAGACGGAGAAATAAATTATATTTTTGAAGATTGTTGTCCAGATAAAACACTTTTGCTGTTTCAAATAAATCAAGGTAATCAAGAGATATTTGTAAGTATGGATGAAGATGGTTATTTAGCAGTAGATGGTTGTGAAATGAAGACATATAATACGCTCTATACAGTTAATGATGATGTAGTAGGAGATGATAATTATACGGAGGATAATGGAGAAAAAACGCCTAAAGAGTATATATTTTCTGGCAGTAAAGAAAATTATCCAATATATGTTTTTGTAAAAGATACAGAGTATATTGTCATATCAAGATATATTTTTATGGGAGATTATACAGATTTAGTGGATATAAAACTTAAATCATCAGTGGGAGATGATTCTGGAAATAAGCTTCCTGTATAATTCAAATATAAGGAATTCCGAGAAAGAAGGTTGAGA
>CAYMHX010000114.1:0-1710 GCA_964390325.1 uncultured Roseburia sp.
GTTTCACTTTCGCTTGGAGTTTCTGAATTACTTGGCTTGTCCGAATCATTGATATCCGGCCAATCTATGCCGCCCCATCTGTCATCTTCTTCGTCATCATCTTCTTTCGGTCTTTCTTGTTTTGGTGTTTCTGTACTCGTTTTTTTATTTGGCTGCTTTATTTCAAAGCTTTCTTCTGATTCCGTTTCCGACTCTGTTTCTGAGCCTTCTGTAGATTCCTGTTCCTCTAAATCCCCTGGAGTTTCTGAATTACTTGCCAGCTTCTTTTGTTCTTCTATTTTCTGTTCTAACTCTTCTAGTGTAATAACAATTTCCCGTCGTTCCTGTGCAATTTCTATCAAAAATTCTAACGTTTCTAATGGAATCGCATTTACATCAATTTCTTCCGAAACCACAATAATAATATCTTCTTCCTCATTTTCATAAATGATAGCTTCTTTACCACATTCCAGCTTCTGTTCTTCAGACTTCTTTCCATTTTTATCTATCTTCTGTATGGAAGCCGTACCTTCTAATACGGAAATAACCGTAATCGGTTCACCCTTTTCATCCACATCCACGCTAATACGAACAACGGTACCTCGAATAGCCATGACAGAATTCGGAGTCGTCACTTCAAAAGACGCTCCGTCTGCCAATTTATTCTGCACCTCTACGGTAACAGCACCTTTCTCTAACTGAATATTCGTTTTTGCATCTTTTTCTGAACCTGTTGCAATAATACTTAATTCACTCTGTTCTTCAATAAACAAATATTTATCTTGATCCATTTTCAAACGCATAAAACTCTCTTGAAACACATTCAGCCAGTCACCCGAAATCAGATTTAAGTTTTCATATGCATCCATACTTCCAACTTCTTCTCTTTTAATCGTTGCAGTGCCATTTACTTCATAAACTTGAATGGTTCGATATCCTTCCTCCCGACCACATCCTGTAAAAGACATTGCTAGTATCATAACAAATAATAACATTACGATATGTAATATATTCTTTTTCATCATTTCTCTCTTTCTACTTTAATCGTACTTGGTCGTAACTATTCAGTATCGTCTTTAACGGTTTTACACCTTGTGAAATTTTTAACATTTCTTTTTATTTCAAAAATAGTAATTACTTTCTTTTACTCCATTTCTAAAACTACTTACTGTAAAGTAAATTCATATTCACCATCTTCAGAAACATAAAAGGTAATATTTCCACTATAAACGGTATCGTCACCTAACACTTTCCAGTTTCCACTTCCCAAACTATAAGCAACTCCTGATTTTATATTTACTTTTCCATCAGTCTGAATCAACACACCTGTTGTTATATCTCCTTCTGGTTCGGATGTATCTGGTTCTATTGGTACTTCCTGATTCGTATCTGTTACTGTCACTTCACAACTTGCACTCACTCCGCTTCCATCTGTTGCTGTAACCGTTATTGTTGTAGTTCCTGCTGCTACTGCTGTTATCGTTCCGTTTTCATCTACTTGTGCTACACCAGTATCTGTACTTGTCCATTCTAATGTCTGATTTAATACATCTGACGGACTAATGGTTGCTGTAAGCTGTAATGTCGCTCCTTTCTCCAAAGAAATACTTGATTCATTTAAATTAATAGAAGTTACTAAACCAATTGGATTTCCATCTAAAATAATCTCTGCATTTGTCAAGCTATCTAATACACTTGCGTCTGTAATCTGATTATAAGATAAATCTAAAT
>CAYMHX010000114.1:1810-7283 GCA_964390325.1 uncultured Roseburia sp.
CAAATATAAATATTCCAACTTTATTAAATTTGTTAAACCAGCTATATCAGAAATCTGATTATCTCCCAATCGTAAATATGTCAAATTAGTAAGTCCTGCCACTGCACTTATGTCTTTAATCTGATTATTTGTCAGCCATAAACGGTCTAAATTCACCAAATCTGCCACTGCATCAATTGAATTAATTTGATTATTTTCTAAAAGTAAAACAGTCATTTTTTTCAAATTAGAAACAGCCGCAATATCTGTAATCTGATTTTCTGACAGATATAATTCTTCTAAATTATTACACTTTTCCAAAGGCGAAATATCGCTAATTTGATTGTTCTTTAAACTCAAGAAATATAATCTTTCTAATTCACCCACTATACTAATATCTGTAATTTGATTAGAACTTAAATTCAAACTTCCTAAATTTTTACAATATTGTAATCCCTGCAAATCTGCTATTCCTGCATCTGTCACAAGCAAAGATTCCAGACTCTCTGCTTCTGCCACAGTCAATTTATTATCTTTCTCATCACCTAAAATACCATCTGCTGCTGTTAATATTGCATTATATAAATTTACATCCGGGATTCCCGTTTCATCATTTAAAATTTCAACTTCTGCTGCTTTTATCGTAATATTCTCATAAATCGTTTCATTTCCAGCCATATCTGTTACAGCAAGCCGATAAACCATATCTGTAGACACAGGCTCTATATAATACGCACCGGAAGTCCCATTTGAAACTAACACATCTTCTTTTTGTATCCACTCTCCATTTTCTTCGAGATATAATATTACCTCATTTACTCCCGAATTTTCATCATACCCTGTTAAGTTTAATCTTCCTTCACAAATACTATTATCTGTTAAAATCCCCCCTTGTACCGCAATATTATCTACATACTCCAAAACCGGTGCAGCTCTATCAATTCCAACCTGTGCAACCCACATTCCGGAAGTTCCACGGTCTTGTATCTTTTCATCGTATAAATCCCTTACTCTGAAATATACATTATATGTTCCATCTGCTTCAAACTTATATTCTTTTTCCTGAGAACTTATCCATGTAAAATCTGTTTCTTCTGGAAACCGGAATCCATACTGTGTTAAAGCTGTACCTGTCCCCGCATCTGCTTCTACATAAAATAATAATGACTGGTCATTTATCCAAGCCGTTTCTGGTGTAACTGTATTACCAGTCTCCTGCCATTCCCCAGACAATGCAATTTCTTTTCCACTGGAATCTGTTGCTTTTACCTTAGTAATTTTTGGTGTTTCTAAATCCATTGTATATGTATAATTTAAATAAATAATTTTTCCATAATGATCGGAATATCGTAAACTTTCATAACTTCCATCATTATCATTGTCTATTCCAGATACAGATTTATCAATAAGAACATATGTTTTTGCAATATCTTGTCCCTCGCTCGTAACCGTTACAACAGTCTGCCAATTACCTTCTGTATTATTTCCATCTTCCAGCTCACAAATTTCATAAACATATTTCCCACCATCTTCATTGAATGATTCATCTGCTCTAGCATTTAATGAAAAATTTGCATTATGCCAATCTCTGCCATCTAATACACTTGGCGTACTTCCATCTAATGTTATATAGTCTGCATATTTATTTTCTGCCAAACTATCAATGGAAATCACTTCTATCTGCTGTCCTCTAGCCGAAAAAGAAGAAGTGATATTTGGAACTGTAATTACATTTCTTCCGTCCGCATAATGTTTTACATAAGTATCTAATAATTCCTGTGGAGCTTTTTCGTTCATAACAAAATTATCAAAATACATATTCCCCAAAGAATATAACGTACTTGTACCATCCTCATTGATTTTTTCTACCGTTCCTACTGTAATCGTACTTCCCGGTTTTGCCAAACCATTTTCTGCATCAAATTCGCCACTATATGTTATTTCTGATGAAAAATCAACCTCTGAACTATAAATAGTTTCAGCCCAGCCTACCCAAAGTTCTGCACTGCCATTAATTGTTACAGGTGTAGAAGAACAGTTTCTAACTGTCTTAACCGTATCTGTTAAATTTAATTCATATGCTCCTACAACAAACTCCGGTATTTCTGCTATTTCATATATTTCAACCATTGTTATCGGCCAAGAAGTACCACTGTCATCGGTATAAGTTTCCGGAATCGCACCTTCTGCAAATATTACCTTTGTACATGGTGAATAAATTCCATTTTCTGCATCTGCCAAATAAGTGTAATCTCCTCTAATACTAAAAACAAAACCGTTGTCACCTTGTATACAGTTGTCTGAATTTAATACTGCTTCATAAATTGTCATTTCTGAGCCATTCATGCTATATGTACCATAAATATCATCTGTAATAATTCCAGAATTTGTTACCTCTGATGCTCGTACTATCTTTTTCTCAAATACTCCCACATTTCCAAGTAATAATGAAAATACAAGTACAAATACTAATAAATCTCTTAATGTAAGTTCTCTTTTTTTCATAACATCTCCATCTAATGAAACGACATAGCTTCTTCTCATATAAGCCTTATCTTTTTGTATTTCTATCTGGTTTTTATATATTCGCTATTTTCACTTAAAACTATTTTATTTGCTAAACTTATTTATGCTTCTGCCATCACAGCTTCTTCCAGCCAGCTCACAAATCTGCCTTCTAATTTGCCTTCTTCTACCATACTATGAAGTATTGCACAGGCTCTTTCTTTCGGCATCGGCTTTTTATATGGCCTGTCTCTGGCTGTCAATGCGTCATAAATATCCGAAATCGCAAGTATTCTTGTTTCTGTATCTAACTGTTCTCCCTGTATATGATTTGGATAACCACTTCCATTTAAAAATTCATGATGTTCTCCTGCCCATCTTGGAACATTTGCATAACTCTTATTAAAATGAACCTTACTCAAAATCTTAGATGTCATCGTCACATGGCTTTCCATAATCTTTCGGTCACCATCTGTTAACGTACCCCTTCTAACACTTAAACACTCACGCTCTCGTTCTGTAATATAGAATACTTGTTCTTTATCTTCTTTTTCATAAAAGTGTTCGGCAAGTTCCTGTACCCGATTAAAATCATCATCGGGCAAAAATCCTGCTCCATCAATTTTATGGATAAAATCTAACGAATCCTGTAAATATGCCACATACCCTTCATATGCTTCTTTTGTTATCTTTCCTTTTAAATAATCAATTTCATAGTAACATTTCAATAATTCAAATCTATCTTCTAAAGCCTGCATATCCTTATCCAAGCGTGTTGCACGATTCATAATACTTCTTGGAACAATCATTTTTCCAATATCGTGAAGCAATGCTGCAAGCTGTAACCGTTCAATACGGTCCTCATCAAAGTATTCTTCACATTCACCCTTTTGATATTTTTCATTGATTTTTTCTGCAAGAATAGTGGCATATTCCGCTACTTTACGCGTATGGCTTCCATTATACGGTGTTCTTTCGTCAATTGCAGTCGCCATTGCTTCTACAAACGAATGCAACTGTTCTTTGATTTCCTCTACATAACGGATATTTGCCATTTCAATAGCTGCTAAAGAACCCAACGAACGAATGATAATTTCAAACTGAGGGTCAAACGGAATCACTGTTCCATTTTCATCCTGTGCATTTATCATCTGCAATACACCCATTAATTCTCCCGCATTATTCTCTACCGGAATGACTAACATCGACTGTGTACGAAAACCTGTCATTGCATCGTAACACTTTGGTCCGGAAAAGTCGAATTCCTCACTATCATACACATCTGCTATATTTACAACCCTTCTATGAATTGCAGTATAAGAACATACATTCTCCTCTTTAAATGGAACAGGAGGAATATCCGTAATCGGTGTACCGTCTAATCCACGGCTAACTCCTTGAGAGATTGTACGCATAATCCGAAATTTCAACACATCATCCTCGTACAAATATAAGGTACTCGCATCACATTTTGTAATCTGCATTCCTTTTTCTACTATTGTACTTAACACTTTATTGTAGTCCTTTTCAGTTGTTAATTGAATACCTACGTTCAATATATCTTTAAAATCCTGTACGGTTAATCCCATTCGTTCCTTCCCCTTTTTTATTTGTCACTAATTTGGCAATTATTTAGAACCAAGGCAATTTACCTAAATAGTTACAATAATTTTATTCATTCTAAATCGTTAAATTTAACGGAAATATCTTCTTTTTCTCCATATATTCCAATGCTTTCTTCTGCTTTTCAATTCCTGTCACTTCCACTAATACCGTTGTATCCATTTTATATTGTTCAATTTCATTTGTAAATAGTTCCCAGTTTAATTGTCCGCTTCCTATTGGAGCATGCAAATCATTTTTCAAATCATTGTCATTAATATGCATATGTTTTACAAAAGGCGCTAACTCCTTCATCCATTCTGAAACATCGGTATCTGAAATTGCCCCATGTGCATAATCCAGACAAATTCCAAAATTCGGACAATCACTCATACGCTCTGCAAGCATTCGTAATACATCAGGTGCTTCATCAAACATATTTTCCATAAAAATCTGCTGATTTGGATATTCTTCACAAATCCGCTTATAAAATCTTTCGTTTACTTCTATCCAATTTTTCAAATAAATGGCATCTTTGAAACCGTATAATCTATTTGTATGAAAAACTGCTCCACGAAGTCCCATTTCCTTTGCAATATCCAAAGACTGTCTGACACGAAGTTCTGAAACTTCACGAATTTTCGCATCACTGCTATGTACCGTAACATCTAAAAATGCCCCATGCATCGTATCTTTTGAAAAATCACTGCGTACCTTTGCATAAGTATCAATTATCTCTAACTGTTTTCGTCTATCATCAAGCACTGCTGCCATAAAAAAATCATTATATTCAAAGTTTGCTTGATATTTTTTTGTCAATCTCAACGATTCTTCCAGATTTGTCCTATCCGGAATCAGATATAGGCCCTTCATTTTTTAATCTTAACCTCATTTCCACACTATTTTGTAACTATATATTCGGCGATTAAAAACTTCGCCTCATATATAGACCCTCCGGGGGATGCACACACACGCGTATAAGGAATTTGTCACTTCGTGACCGCGTGTGGCGCAGGCGTGATTTTCAATCACCGCCTATATATTCAAAACCAAGGCAATTTTTATAAAAAACATTCATTCCACTTATTGAAATGAATGTTTTTTGAAAATTTCTTTGCCACACTATTTTTATACAAATCAATTTTTTATCTTACATTATCCACCTGATAAATAAATATGCCCTGTGCCTTACCCTTCAATGGAATTTCACCAATTGGTGTTACATCTACTCTATCTTTTACGTTATCATACACTTCCTGACTAATTAAAATCTGTCCGCGTTTTGCATTACTTTCTAAACGTGCAGCCGTATTCACCGTATCACCAATCGCCGTATAATCCATACGAACCTCACAACCGATATTACCAACAACGGCATCTCCACAGT
>CAYMHX010000115.1:0-7273 GCA_964390325.1 uncultured Roseburia sp.
CTACACAGGGTGTTCTTTCCCTCTTACAGTAATGTAAGATTTACAGTAATGTAAGATTTACAGTAATGTAAGATTTGCTTAGAAAGCAGGGTATTTTGACCATAATGCTATCATTTGATAGTAACAGTTAAAAATTTGAGTGATAGACATGGATGTTTTCACTCAGTAAAACAGGGCAGGAAAATTTTCCTGCCCTGTTAAATGTTTCGTATTAAAATTTTATACAGAGTTTTTCCTTAAATTCTTTGAACTACCCATTGTCTAAAGCCAATGGGCTTCCTGCTTCACAGACCTCGCAACCTACTATCTCCACAGGCGTTAATTCGGGCAGTCCCTTCCCTACCTATTACGTTACATTTCAGTTACTGTTCATTCCGTTCCAGTAATTCATTGATTTTTGCATGCAAATTCGCTTCGCAAAGCAAAAATCAACTCTTGACTCACTTTCTTACGCAGCAAATCAGCAAGTGATTAGCTACTATGTGAACAGTAACACATTTCATACCCATGCCAACTATGTTAGACTAAATTGACAGAAATGGTTAATAGTCGTAATATAAAGATAGAAGGTGTTGCCATGAACAAAGCGGAACCATATTTCTTGAATGATAAGCTGATTATTTCAGATGATGTAAAGAAGATGTCAAAGGAACAGCTTAGACAGGAAATCATGAGACTTGAAAAAGAAACAAAAGAAAAAGGAATGTAACTAGAAAGTAGTTGTAACGGCATAGCCGTTGCAATTTTCTTTTATAAAGTTCAAATTTACTTGCAAAATTAAGCATTTACAACGAATTTATGGGTAGGAAAGTTGAGTGAATAATTGTTACTATTCACACAGTAGCCAGACATTTACTGTCGGGCTACGTAAAAACATGATTCAGGAGTTGATTTTTGCTTTGAGAAGCAAATTTTCATGCAAAAATCAATCGTTACTGGTCATGGAATGAACAGTAACGAATAATTTAGGGAAAGGAAGAAAATGAAAAATGAAAAAGAAACAATACCCAAATGACCTCTGTGCATGTGGAAGTGGAAAAAAATATAAGCATTGCTGTGGTGCAAAGTCAGGAACACAAAATCAAGGTTTGAAAGGCTCTGAGTTGGTATTAGAAGATTTTGTAATTGAACAGTTGAGCAAGGATATTTCTTTTCTTGCAAATGCCCTCCAATTAATTATAGGACCTTATGGTTATCATTATTGCAAAACGCATAAAGAACAGTTACAGGAGGAATATACAAAGGATAGATTTGCATCTTTTGTAAAAAGAGATGGATTACAGGTATATGAAACGACAGAAAATACTTGGGAAAAGAATAAGATAAAAGATATTCGTCCTTATGGTGGTAAAATACCAGACGAGTTAGAAGATATTTTTTCTTTGATGAAAAAAGAATATATTTGTATAGAGGCAAGACAGGTAGATTTATTTCATGTCTATCTTATGGACAATTTGGCAAAACGATTTGATGATTACCTATACATTCCAAACAAAGAGTGTATGAAAGGTCAGAAATTTGGTGCATTTGCTCATAGGGGATATGATTTTTTACTTGCTATAACACTGTATTTGGAATTACAGTTGGGTATGCATAAATATTTATACTTGATGAGTCCTTGGAAGATTAAGGAAGAAAATTTGAAGGTTTATATCGATTATTTTGCCTTAAAATCAATTGAGTCCAATGAAAAAATGTATTGGTTTTTAATTGACTATATAAATGTAATTGAAACGATTTCAGAAAAATACAATGCAAAAGCAGAAGTGGAATTGTATCACAAAATTGGTGCATATACAGATATAGAATACAGAGACAGGCTCTCTATGATAGAACAGCTTCAGAAAAATCATCAATTTCAGTATATTCATTATCTGCGTTTTTTGGTATCGGGAACTTGTTTTAACAGAGATTATTTTTATGATTTGGCAAGTTTATCCTTTCCACAGGGCGACATGGTTAAATATATGGTTGGATTGGAGAAAATTATCGACCTTTTTGAAGAAAAAACAGAACAGCAAGAGCTTGACCCAGTGGAACTGTTTGGTGAAGATGCAATAAAACAGTATGAAGAAGAAACAGGAAAAACATTTAATAAGGAAGTGATTGTAAATGACCAAAAGGATATTTATGACCAGACAGTTTTTTATTGGATGGATGAATTAAATGGACAGGGAAATGCAATAAAGACTATAGATTTGAACTATTTGGATAATTCTGCTATTAATGATGATGAATATACAGTAATTGATGGAAAACGCCGCATTAATCCTGCGAAAAAAACAACCAGAATTACAAAGATTAGAAGACTGCGTATGGAACTGTATCAAATCTTAAATGGACAGTTTTTCACCTTACAAATTGGCGATACAGCAGACGAACTGGAAAACTTAAAAGTGGCAGGAAAATATCCAATACTTCCGTGGCTAAGCAGTGGAACAGAGCCTACTATACATTGTAAACCATTTGATAGACAGGTGAAAAGTATAGAGGATTTATATTCGGTGGATATTGGAAAAAGACAGGAATATTTGACAATGGAATACCGCTTGACAGAAATACCTGTAAACTGTATCGAAGAATATTTAAATCCACAGATTTTTTTGAATTGGAAAGAGCGAAATGACTTGTTAAAGGAAACAAAACGCCAGAATGACCAGTTAAATACGATGAATGAGGAACTGAAACGTCATATGGCATTAAATCAGGAATTGGTAAGAAGTCTGTCACATTCCTCTGCAAACTATCTAAATTCCGATAAATTGGTGCAGACAGGAGTTTCGCTTCAAAAAGCAGATGGAACAAATCCGACGATTGAAAAACTTCATTTAGAAGGACTTACCTTGTTATTGCAGGCTGAACAAGAAATGTATTTATCCAGACAGTTGAATAGCTTGGTATGGAGATGTTCGGGAGATGTTGGAGCATTAAGGGAACAAATTCGCAGCGGTGTATCGAAAACGGATGGAATTAGTGTTTTAGAGCCGGTTGAGTTTGCATTAAAAACGGTGTTAGCAAGAGTATTATTCCGAGAAGGCGTTCCAAGAAGTGAATTTATTAAAGAAAAATTACAAAAGACAGAAGAAGAATGGAATTTAATCAAATCTTCTTTTATGTTGGATGTGCTTGCTAAGGAAAATACAAATATTACGGTTGTAGAATGGTGGAATAACCATATCGGAAAACTTACTATTACTTGTTCCAAACAATGGGAAAAGGTATTGCTTATGAAAGATAAACCATTGTATGATTTGATTATGGAAATTACAACGGAGCAGATTTTTAATGCATTATCCCATGGAGATGTAAAGAAACCAATTTTGATAGAGTTTGGGCAGTCAGATGAACGGAGAGGACGTCCGTCATGGGTTTATATTCTGTGTAAAAATGCAAAAGGAAAAGAGTTTTTAAGTGGACGAGGGGTAGGAATTTCGACCTTGAATGAAACTATTTTGTTATTAAATAATAATAAAAGAGGACTGGAAATGGAGGCAGAGGAAGAAGAATTTGGTGTAAAGGCATGGCTTTTGACAAGTTTTTTAAGAGCATTATAGTCTGAAAAATAGTATGGAAAAAGGAGAAGCTGATGAGAGATATTAAAAGAGTATTGTGGGTAGATGACCGGCCGCAAAATAGAGCCGGTTCTATGTTTGATGCAGAGGAAACAAAAAATGTCAGTACAATGGATGAAGCATTACGGGAAATTGCGGGAAGCCATTTATATGAATATGATACAATTGTCTTGGATATTGATTTTGAAGATGGTTTAATAAATGCAAAAGAAGTGATTGGGACATTAATGGAAAAACTTTATTTGAATGGAGACCAGAGGAACAGGCAGTTTGTTATTAACAATGGAGGATACTTACTGTTTCTATATCTTTTAGAAAAAGGATATCCTTCGGAACAGGTTGCCTTTTTAACAGGAAATGGTCCGATGATTCAGAAATTAAGAGAATATAACTTGCAGAATGCAAATCCGATGTCAAGAGATGAAATTGCAGAGAAATTAATTCAGATTTGGGATAATTTAGAAGACGATGATGACAAATATGATAATTTTGCAATAGAAGTAGAAAAACTTCCGATTGCAGTAGAATATACAGATGATGATTTTATAAATGACTGTATTGATATATTGGATGTTTATGATGGGGAAATCATGGATAAAGAGGCTTTTAGAAGGCATGTTTATCAAGTAGAAGTGAGAACTGTTACAAGTAATATCGAAAATACAGGAGATATGATGATTTATAGGTTTCATGAAGCAAATCTGAAAGCTCCGATTTATTTTTCTAAAAATGAAAATGATATCATAGGACATAATCGAGATGATGCACAAAGATGGTTAGGAGAACGCAGAACTTTAAAAAACGTTTCCAGATGGCTGATTTTAAGTGCTGCAAATCGGATAGAGCATTTATTTCGAGATACAGATAAAAATATGGCAGAAAATATTCGGGATATTTTTAAAGAAACAAATGGAGATGGAGGAGTTCGTAATGCTTACCGTCAGATGTTTTTTGTATTAGACGGATTAAGAAGTAAAGCATCAGACGGTGCTTATTATCAGGCAATTTCAGCAATGCTGATGCCGTTTGATGCTTCGCCAAAATATTGTGGAAATACAGCAGATGAAGTAGTCTATAAAAAGGTAAGAGGGGAAAACAGAAGGATTACAGAGGATGAAAAAATAAGAAGAATGTTTAGCTGTTGTACAAAACAGGCAAGAAATTATTGTGCTCATAATTCATTTGGTTCAACCTTGAGTGAAAAGACATCAATATTCTTGTTATTAATTTCTATTACGGCTGTCTTGGAAAAAGAAGAACGGGAACAGTTTCATTTTTGGTATCAAAAAGCAGAAGAAACAATAAATCAGAGGGATGTTGATAAAATAGATGAAATAAATAAAGTAAATCAGTTAATCGAAAGTTTTGTATTAAGAGATGAAATTGATTTTGAAAAAGTAAATGTAGGCAGAAATTATCAAAACTATACAACAAGAGATAAGTTAGTTGTGATGGGCTATCATATTCCAATGTCAAAAGAAGCACCTGCTGTAAGAGAAGTGTATTATTTATTTACATTAGCAGCTTATATTGCAGTATGGTTTGGTGGAATGAATTTTGAAGAAGTTAGCGAGAAATTTGGAGAAGAAGTAAAAATTATCTATGAAATTGCTCTTAAAATAGTAAGAACATATACATAAAATTAAAAAAAAGGCTTGAATATTTCGTTAAAATATACGAATATATAACAGAGAGTAAAAGTTTGTTGTTGCATTTGTAGAGTAAAAGTGATAAAATAATGATTTATTCAAGTGGCTTACAGTTTTTAGAATCGTAACAGCGAGGGTATTTACTTTTTCATATTTTTTATAATATATGGAGGGAAATCATATGAGTCCAAATGAAATTTCAGTATGTGAGAGAATGATAATGAAGGTATTGTGGGAGGCAGATGAAGATTTAGATTTGATGACTACAAGTGCCAGAGTAAAGGAAGAATTTGGAAAAGAATGGAAGCTTCAGACAGTAGCGACATTTATGACACGCTTAAAGAAAAAAGGATATATTAGTATTTATCGAAATGGCAGACGTTCTTATTATCATCCATTAATAAAGATGAATGATTTTAAAGTAAGTACGCTATCAGAGCATATCCGTTTCTTTAACAAAGGAAGCATAAGTGCATTTATCTGTGGCTTGTTTGATGATGTAGAATTGACACAAGAAGACAAAGAAAAGATTCGCAAAAAAATCAATGAATTGGATTAGTCTGTTAAGCCAGATTTTTTTTGCAACTCTGGTAACAAGTGCTGCAGGAAGCATGATGTTTTTGTTTTGGGTTTTCTGTAGAAAATGGTTGTGGAAGTTAAATCCTAAAGTAGTATATTTTATGTTGAAATGTGTAGTAGTAATGTTTTTATTGCCAGTTGCTTATTTTGCAGTGATAGAAAGCCATAAGAACGGTTATATACAAAATATGGGAAATATGCTGTTTGTAATGGATTTAAATAATGGTTTGTTTCAAGTGATTGTTTTACTGTGGCTTTTTTCAACGACATTGATTTTATTTCTTTTTTTAAAAAATCAAATAGGAAAGTATTGGATTTGCAAAAGTAATTTTGATGATGGAAACTCTTTGGAACAGAAGGAATTTGACCGTATTAAGGCAAAATTAGGGATAAAGGCAGATGTAAAACTTCTTCGTAATGATAATTATAGACAGCGTTCTCCTTTTGTATGTGGAATATGGAAGCAAAAGGTGGTACTTCCTTATTTGGAATATTCAGAGGACGAGTTGAAGGTGATTTTTTATCATGAATTAAATCATGTAAAGAAAAGAGATGTTATTTTTCGTTACTTGACGATACTTGCAATTGTTTTAAATAGTATGAATCCGTTTTCTTATTTTTTGTGGAAACGTGTTCAACTATGGGCAGAGGTAGACTGTGACGCAAGAACGGTTGATTTTTTGAAAGAGGAAGGAATTAGTAAACGGCAGTATTATAATATTATTTGGGAGATGAAAGAAGCGGATGTTTCAAAACCAATATTTTTTACATACCCTATGCTACTGAGTGCATCAGAGATTCTTTATCGAAGAATTAAGATTATGAAAAGCTATCCTTCAAACAAGATAAAAATGGCAAAAGGAGTAGTAATTGGAATATTAGCGATATTTGCCCTCATCAGCTCAGGAACAGCTCATGCAACAGGTGTTGTTTTAGCGAAAGCAGGAGATGAAGTACTTAGAGAAGGACAGGTGGTTGTTTATCTTGAAAAAGAAGATAATACAGACAGATGGTCAGAAGAAATGCTTCTTAAACCGGATAATATGCCTCAAGTTGTCTGCTCTAGTGAGAATGCTACATTTAATTCCGGAACTATTTCATGGAATATTCCTTCAGGTAAACGGTATGTGACAGATTCTGTTTACATACCTAGGGATGTAGATGTTCAAATTGCTTGTTTGGCAGAACAGGAAAATTGTTTTTATCGGTTTGGACTGTTATATCCAAGCAACGAAAGAGCGGTATTAGGCGGAACAGGTATGGGATGTTATTCTTTTTGTACACCGTCAAATGGTTATTATCGGATTTTGATAGAAAATCATGGAAGTCAAGTGCTTCATGTTATAGGAAGCTATCAATATTAAGATTAAAAAAACGGCTTAAAATCTTAAAAAAGATTTTAAGCCGTTTTTTGATTTTAAATATATAGGCGGTGATTGAAAATCACGCCTGCGCCACACGCGGTCACGAAGT
>CAYMHX010000116.1:0-7242 GCA_964390325.1 uncultured Roseburia sp.
GGGAATGCTTATCTTTATGAAGTGAATGAGTAAATTTAAAATATTATATTTTTTTAATAAATAACGAGAGTTCGATAAATTACAAAAACATAGATTTGATACGTCAGCCAAACACTTGCTGTTTGGCTGCGTAAGAACATGATTCAGGGGTTGATTTTTGCTTTGCGAAGCAAATTTTCATGCAAAAATCACTCGTTGCTGGTCACGGAGTGAACAGTAACATATTTCTATGATTTTATGTATAATTTTCATAAAATACTTTAACTATCGAACTTTTAAATAATATTGATACATTCTAAACTCGAAATCATCATTTTCTAAGTTTTTCAATAATCTTCTATATCTTCTTAAAGCACTTTTAGATACCTTATATCCATATTTTTTCATAAATTCAATCCCAATACAAAATTCATAAAGACTTAAATCTTTCCATTTTTTCTTTGTAATTAAAATGAAATTTATAGTGAAATAAAAAATGGAATCATAATCATTGGAATCCACAGAACAATGTCCGGAGATAAATTTAAAATCCATCATTTCTTTCATTTGAAAACGAGTTCTCACATATTTCCATTCATTATAAATATTATTGATAAGTTTTTTTCTATCTTCATCGAAATATAATGTTGTCATCCAAGGGCAATCCACTTCACATTTTGTTTCTAATTTTTTTTCAATATCTAAAATCGTAGTATTTTTATCAGCTTTACATATAGTTCCATCTTTATACTTGCATTTTACTATCATAGATTTCATCTCCTTTGTGAATAGTTTAACAGATTTTAGAGACAAACACATCCAATTAATGATTGGATTGTTTATTGTAAAGGATTTTTTTACTAAATGAAAATTTTAGAAAAATTCGTGACCGGTAAATGATATAAAATAAAAAAGGATATTTTGATGAAGTAAAGTCAAAATATCCTTTTTTGATGGTTTAATAATTACTAAACAAAATTCTTTTTTTATAAGCGGGTTCAAGCTGGTCAATAGCACGACGAGCCTGTCCATAGACATTTGGATTGGTTGAAATAACATAAATCTGTTTTGCACCATGAAATTTTTCTCGCAGGAAAAATGGGACAGTGATGAGACTCTTGGTGAATGGGATTTGATTTGCAATTAAAAGACGTATTGCATAATCGCTGATATGTTCGCTTAATGTATAGCATAATTTTACATCTTTATTGATATTTTTTATATTTTTGGCATCGCCAAGTTTTACAGTACGACTCATAGTTTTCTCCAGTTAATGATTATTTTATCTGCAAAATAGTTTAAGAAAGTTCTTATGTGCGAAATGGTAGCAAATATGAATGTAAAAGTCAAGAAAAAAGGCAGAGTTTTATGTGAAAATTTGCTTTTATGATTAATGACAAGTAATTAAGTTCAATGATATAATGAAAATAGTGATAAAAGAGTGAAAGCAGTAAGTGGACGAAAACAAAAGCAGAGAGTGTTTTAGAGGGGGAAAATATGTCGATAGAGGTACGGACAAAACAATATAAAACGGTATTTGGCAATTGGGAGATTGCTGAAAAAATTGGAAGTGGCTCGGAAGGAAAGTCGGTTGTTTTTTTGCTGAAACGTTTTCATTTTGACTGGTATGAAGAAGGAGTATTGAAGGTTGTTTCTGTCATTGAAGAAATTGGGAAGTTTGAAGAATTTTCGGAAGATTTTCAAAAGGATTATGAAAAAAGAAAAGAAGACTTGTGTAAACAGGCAGTTGAAGAAGTACGTATTATGTATAAGGTGCAGGGCAGTGATTATGTGGTAAAGTATTTGGATTTTACTTTTCAGGATTGGAAAGAAGAAAATGCTTTTGGCTGTGATATGTTCATTCGTATGGAGGTTTTGGAAAATTTAAAGGAACAGATGAAGCGTAGAATTGCCTATACAGAGAAAGAAATTATTCAGATAGGGAAGGATATTTGTAAAGCTCTGATATGGTGTCATAAAGAAAATATTATTCATAGAGATATAAAACCAGAAAATATTTTTCGGAATAAACAAGGAGATTATAAATTGGGGGATTTTGGAATCTCACGAATTATCAATCGTTCTTATACGGTAAATACAAGAATTGGAACAGAGGCTTATGCAGCACCGGAACAGTTTGCACAGAAGGGCAGATATGATTATCGTGTTGATATTTATAGTTTTGGACTTGTTTTGTATCAATTAGCGAATCGAAATTATCTGCCGTTTGCTTCATCTGCATTTGTGGAAGAAAAAGAAGTGCAGCAGCGTGTAGATGGAATGGCATTAGAAAAGCCGTCAAATGCAAAAAAAGAGCTTGCAGATATTATTTTAAAAGCCTGTGCATATGAACCGAAAGAACGGTATCAGTCAGCAGAAGAACTGTTAAAGGATTTGACAAGATTAGAAAATAAAAGATTAGAAAAGAGATATGCAAAGGTAGAAGTGAAGTCGGAGGCAGAAGAAAAGGCAGAGAAAGTAAAACAGGAGAAGATAGAGGAAAAAGAACAGAAGATATTGGAAGATATTCCGAAAGAGAGTGAGGAAAAGACAGAGGAAACGGATAAAAAAGGAGAAGAATTTTCTGAGCAAGATGAAAAAGTGGATGCTGAGAAAATGTATCGATTGGGTTGTAGATATTATTATGGTTTGGGAGTAAGTCTTGATTACAAAGAAGCCGTAAAATGTTATGAAAAAGCAGCTGTGTTGGGAAATATTCATGCTCAAGCTAAATTAGGAGAGTGTTATTTTGGTGGTCATGGAGTAAAAAAGGATAATAAGAAAGCAGTAGAATGCTTTGAGAAAGCAGCAAAGCAGGGACATATCTATGCACAGTATAATTTAGGAATTTGTTATTATTATGGTTATGGAGTAAAACAAGATTGTAAGAAAGTAGTGGAATGGCATGAAAAAGCAGCGAAGGAAGGACATGTTTTTGCACAGTATAATTTAGGAAACTATTATTATAATGGTTATGGAGTAGAAAGAGATAACAAGAAAGCAGTAGAATGTTATGAAAAGGCGGCGAAGCAGGGAAATAAAGATGCACAGTATGCATTAGGAAGCTGTTACTATAATGGTTATGGAGTAGAAAGAGATAAAAAGAAAGCAGTAGAATATTATGAAAAAGCAGCTAAAGCAGGACATGTCCTTGCACAGTATGATTTGGGAAACTATTATCGAAATACTTATTGGAAAGAAAGAGATTATAAGAAAGCGATAGAATGGTATGAGAAAGCAGCAGAGCAGGGGCATATTCATGCACAGTATGAATTAGGAAACTGTTATTGTTATGGTTATGGAGTAGAAAAAGATTATAAGAAAGCGATAGAATGGTATGAAAAAGCGGCAAAAGCAGGAAATGTTTATGCTCAATATAGGTTGGGAGAGTGTTATTATTATGGTTTGGGAATACAAAAAGCAGTAATAATGAGAGTTAGAAATATAAAAGATGAATCAGGGGAGAATTATGTTCAAAGTAATGTAGTAAAAATAGATTATAAGAAGGCAGTAGAATGGTATACAAGGGCAGCTGCACGTGGATATGTAGAAGCAAAATATAAGTTGGGCAGATGTTTTTATTATGGTCGGGGAGTGTTAAGAATTTATAGGAAGGCGGTAGAATGGTATACAGAAGCAGCAGAGCAGGGACATAGAGAAGCCCAATATGAATTGGGAGAATGTTATTATCATGGTTATGGCGTAAAAAGAGATTTTGCAAAAGCCGTAGAATGGTATGGAAAAGCAATTATATTAGGAAGTGGAGAAGCTCTGTATAAGCTGGGAGAATGTTATTATTATGGTCATGGCGTAGAACAAGATTATGAGAAGGCAATAAAATGCTATGAAAAAATAGTCGAGCGAACAACGAAACAAGGAAATGGAGAAGTCCATTATAATGAAGTTTTATATAAGTTGGGAGAGTGTTATTATAATAGTGAAAAAAAGGATTATGAGAAAGCGATAGAATGGTATAAAAAAGCGGCGAATAGGGAATATAGAAAAGCACAATATAAGCTAGGAGAATGTTATTATTTGGGACATGGAGAAACAAGGAATTATAAGAATGCGGTATTGTATTATAAAAAAGCAGCTGAGCAAGAACATAAAGATGCCCAATATAAGTTAGGCGAATGTTATTATCATGGTCATGGAGTAGAAAAGGATTATAAGAAAGCAATAGAATGGTATAAAAAAGCAGTCAGGAAAGAAAATAGAGATGCTCAATGTGCTTTAGGACTATGTTATTATTGGGGGTATGGAGTACAGCAAGATTATGAGAAAGCTGTAGAATGGTTTAAAAAAGCAGCGAAACAGGGAGATGGAAAGGCACAAAGTATTTTGGGGGATTGTTATTATAATGGCGAAGGAGTAAAAAAGGATTATCAAAAGGCCATAGAATACTATGAACAAGCAAAAGAACAAGATTTTAAAGTTTCTAACGAAATAATGATAGACTGTTACAAAAAAATAGGAAGAAACTATTTTTGGGGTTATGGAGTAAAGCGAGATAAGGAAGAATCGGAGAAATATTATCAAAAAGCAAAAGAGTTAATGTTACTTGAGCGAATACGGAAGAAATTAGATATAGAGGAATGACATATCTTGTCAGAAAAAAGTAAGAATGTTATGATAAAAAAGTATAAAATTTACAAGGAGAATGGGAGATTTATGAACCAATTTGATACACCATATTTTTCAACAGAATTTATTTTAGCATATGTAAAAGACGAAAATAATATGAAACGAGTGCAGACCTATACGGCATTTCGTTTTTTATCCGCATTGGTAAAAGAATATCCAAAATTAGTGAAAGAAATTGCAGCACATATCGGTCATGAGTTAAACGCTTCCTGTTATGAAGAAATTGAAGCATTTTTGATGGAAGATTTGTATTTTTCACCAGTGTTTGCAGAAGATTCGTTTGAACCATTGTTATTTTATTATGCGTTACAGGTAGGAAAAGAAAAGGATGGTATGGCAGCAGTATATATGGATAAGCTGATGTCACAGTATGTACCAGAGGCATTGAGGGCAAGTTATGATGATTTTACTTTTGCATTAGATTTTGCCTATGAGAACGAATTGCTTTATTGGGGAGCATTTTTTATCAGTGTGACAAGTTATGAGGCTTCGTTGGAAGAAATTTTACCTGAATTTGCAAGAATTTACTGGAAGGATTTACAGTTTACCTGTGGTGATTTCTTATTATACGATTTCTTCAATGAATATTTTGAACAGAAAGATGTTATGCATACGTCAGAATTTCAGGAATTAAATCATACGTTAGTGCTTGCAACCTTACAGTCATTCCGTACCAATTTTGAAGAATTTGCCATGGAAGTATTAATTCAATTAAAACATCCAAGTTCTCAGTTTGCAGGGCTTTATCAGCTTGGGGCAATTGGTTGTAAAGATTTGCCAACCCTTGATGTAGCTGGAAGAAGAATGGAAAAAATATTAGAATATGCTGCCGCTTATGAACTTCGTAACCATTTATTTGATTATCATTTAGATGAGGACAAGACAATTACATTTGAAAACTGGAAAGAGAAACTGAAATGGCATTATATGCAGTATAACAATGTCTATAATATGGCATTTATGACCTATTATGCAGCGAATTTGTCTATGCGTATGGTGAAGAAATTATTTTTTGAAAATATAAAAGCTATAAATGAGTAAAATTTAGGCGTTATTACAAAATACAGAAAAATGCATAAAAATTTTATGGATTTGTTTGTACTGGAAAGACATTTTTAGATTTTATAATCTAATTGTCTTTTTGATAAAGACAAAATTGTGCAATATTTATAAGAAAACTTAGGAATGAGAGAAAAATATGCGACTTTTAATTATAAGACATGGTGACCCCGATTATTCCATCGATTCTTTGACGGAAACGGGCTGGAAAGAGGCAAGGCTTTTGGCAGAACGTCTTGCAAAAACAGATATGACAGAAATTTATGTATCACCGCTTGGAAGGGCAAAAGACACCTTAAAACCAACTTTGGACAAAACAGGGCGTACAGCAATTATATTAGAATGGTTGGAAGAATTTAAGCCGAGAATTTACCGCCCTGACAGAACAGATATTAGAAAAGCAAGTTGGGACTGGCTGCCACAGGATTGGACAAAGTGTAAAGAATTTTTTGACAGGGATAAGTGGGGAACCAATCCTATTTATGAAGAAGCGGGTGTAAAAAAAGAATATGACCGTATTATAGAGCAGTTTGATAAATTTTTGTCAGAGCATGGTTATGTGCGTGATGGTGAATATTATCGTGTAGAAAAGGCAAATCGTGATACGATTGTCTTTGTCTGTCATTTTGCTTTGGAGTGTGTGCTGTTAAGCCATTTGATGAATGTATCGCCAGTCCTTCTTTGGCAGGGAATGTGTGCACCGCCTTCTTCCGTGACTTCTATTTATACAGAAGAACGCAGAAAAGGAATTGCATCGTTTCGTATGAGTTGTTTTGGTGATACTTCGCATTTATATGCAGTAGGAGAAGAACCATCTTTTGCGGCAAGATTTTGTGAAACATATGATTGTGCAGAGGAGCGTCATGATTAATATGAGCTACAAATATTGCAGATGCAATGGCATCTTTGATGCAGGTATATCCTCCAATCAATTTATATGATGAAAAACTTCGTAAATTAGCAATGGAATTTGCCCCTGTATGGGTGCGTGATAATTATCCGGATACATTGATTGTTGGACTATGTTCTACAGAAGGTGTGTTAGGAGATGCAGAAAAAGTGTATAAACTTTCCGCAGATAAACTTCGTGCAACTATTATGAAATTGAACGGAAAAAGTAAAGTACAAATTTATTATTAAGAATAATTTTTTTCTGATTGTAGATACTGTTAAGGTAACTTAAAAAGTAAGCAGGAGGTATTTATAATGGCACAGTTATCAGAAAAAGAATTATCCACATTGAAAGAATTACTTTCCGATGAAGAACTTTTAGTAAAGAAGTTTCAAATGCTTGCTGAACATGCACAGGATGCTTCAGTAAAGGCAAAAATGACAGAAATTTCCAACAAACATCAGGGACATTTTAACGAACTTTATTCTAAATTATCTTAAAAATAAAGTGGGAAAAATATTTTATGGTATGTGCAATTGAATTTTGCACAAACGAAAATAAGGGGTGTAATAAAACAATAGCTATATAGGCGGTGATTGAAAATCACGCCTGTGCCACACGCGGTCACGAAGTGACAAATTCCTGCAACTTTAGTTGTATGTACGCGT
>CAYMHX010000117.1:0-7183 GCA_964390325.1 uncultured Roseburia sp.
ACCTGAATCACTTTCTTTTGGTTAAAACAGCAAGTGTTTTAACCTGCTCTGAATAATTACATTCTTTAGCATATTTTGTTCTGAATACTATAAATAAATCTCACAGTCATCTTCTACAATCTTACAATTCTTAACCACTTCCTGCATCACTGCCTTTACATCTGCACCATCTTCAAATTCCACAGTCAATTTTAATGCCATAAAATTTATCGTTGCATCCTTTACACCAGCAGTCTTCTTAGTTGCTTCTTCCATTTTGTTTGCACAGTTTGCACAGTCTACCTCGATTTTGTAAGTCTTTTTCATTGTTTTTCTCCTTATTGTGTATAATATTTTTGTTCTATCATATGAACAATCATTCATATGTTTGTTTTTATTATAACACTTTCAAACTATCTGGCAAGATAGTTTTCTATCTGGCAAGATAGTTTTTCATCATAACTATAAAGAGACTGAATCATTGGCTCTATTTACACTTTCTCCCCACGTCAATCAGCAAGTGATTAGCGTGGGGAGAATTGTAACGAATAATTACATAAAAACAAAAATACTCTATACTAATGTTTCGCTCATTGGTATAGAGTATTTTTTATAAAATTATAATTTTAACTATTTGCAATCACTATTACATTCTATCCGGTGCCGAAAATCCTAAGATATCAATACAGGTTTCTAATACAGATTTTGTCAATCCCAGTAAACGGATATAAGATTTCTGTGTATGCTCATTTTCTTCTGCCATAATCTTTGTACCATGATAAAAACTGTTAAATGCGTTCGCCAAATCATAGATATAGGCACAAATCTTATGTGGTGCTGTTTCTTCATAAGCATTTTCCATCATAACATTAAATTTCGCAAGTACCATCATCAAATCTTTCTCACTCTTAGAATGAGCGGCTTCAATGACTGCACCGGTTTCATCTTTTCCCATTTTATGATACTTATTTAAAATAGACTTGATACGAACAATGGTATATAAAATATATGGACCTGTATTTCCTTCAAATGAAGTAAATCTGTCAATATCAAAAATATAATCCTTACTTGCCTGATTAGAAAGGTCGCCATATTTTACTGCTGCCAGTGCAACTACCTTCGCTGTTTCTTTTGCTTCTTCTTCTGAAATTTCCAAATTTTCCTTGCTTTTTTGATTTTCTACAATCTTTTTAAGCATTTCTTCATTGATTTCATTCAAAAGATATTCCAAACGCATCACACCGCCGTCACGAGTCTTAAATGCTCTGCCGTCTTTGCCATTCATTGTTCCAAAACCAATATGCTTCAACTCTGTTTCTGCTTTTACAATACCAGTCTTTCTTGCACAACGGAATACCTGAATAAAATGAAGTTCCTGTCTTTTATCTGTTAAATAGATGACACCGTCTGGATTGTAATCTTCTACACGCCATACTAAGGTTGCAAGGTCTGTGGTACTGTAAAGTGCTGCTCCATCTGATTTTAAAATAATACATGGTGGAATTTCTTTTGCATCACTTTCTTCTTTTACATCTACCACCAATGCACCTTCGCTCTCATAAGCAAAGCCATCTTCCTTCATCTTTGCAACCATATCTGAAATATAATCTTGTGCATCGGACTCACCTTTCCACAATTCAAAAGAAACATTCAAATTTTCATAATTTCTCTTTAAATCTGTCACAGACACATTTAAAATATGAGCCAACAATGCCAGATATCCTCGTCTGCCCTGCTGTAATTCATTAGTAGCCTGTAATGCTGCTTCTTTATATAGTGCATCTTCTTTTGATTTACCGCTGGCAGTTGGATAAATTTCTTCCAATTCTGCAATCGTAAATGGTGCTTCTTGTGGATATTCTCCTTCGTAAGCTTCATCAAAATATACCAATTCCGGTTTTCTAAGCTTTAATTCGGTAATAATCAAGCCCATCTGAAGCCCCCAGTCACCCAAATGTACATCACCAATCATATTGTGACCCATAAATTTACCGATACGTTTCACACTTTCTCCAATCACTGCTGAACGCAAATGTCCAACATGAAGTGGTTTTGCTACGTTTGGTCCGCCGTAATCTACGATAATGGTTTTCGGGTTTTTCGCCTTTTCGCAGCCGAAGCGACCTTCATCCTTACACATATTTTCCATAAATTCTGCAAGATACGCTTCGTCAATTTTTAAATTCAAAAATCCAGGTTTTACAGATTCTGCCATCGAAAAGATTGGATTTTTTACCAATTCTGCTACTACCTCATCTGCAATCATAAATGGTGCTTTTTTATATTCTTTCGCTGCTGCCATAGCACCATTACACTGGTATTCACAAAGGTCCGGTCTATTTGATAAAGTAACCTTTGCATACTTTGCATCGTAACCACAGACAACAAATGCTTTTGTTACTTCTTCTGTAATTAAATCTAAGAATTTTTTCATAAGTCGACTCCTTTTTTCATATTTACCCATTTATAATACTAAATATTCATATTGTATCATTTATTCAAAAAAAGTCAAACAATTCTTACTTTACTTCTCTTTTGGTTTTTTCACAAGTGCAACCACAACTGTTTTTATTTTCATAGGACACAATTTCATCAAGCGAAAGGAAAATCCAGGTATGATTTCTTCTTTATTGCTAAGAAAACGCGAATAGGTATAATCTGCGACCTGTTTCGGTGACATTGCCCCCTTTGGAGTCTTACATTTTGCACGTTCAAAAAATCCCGTATCCGTCGTTCCCGGACACAATGCACAGACTGATACACCATGTTGTTTTGCTTCATAACGTACCGCCTTTGTATAACTTAACAAAAAACTTTTGCTTGCATAATAAGAAGCTGTATAAGGTCCAGGCTGATAAGCTCCCGTTGAGCATACATTTAAAATTTTACCCGAATGTCTTTTATACATATCTTTTAAGAAAAGCTTCGTCAAAACAACAGGTGTCATCATGTTTAATACCAGCAATGCCTCATCCTCTGCAAGTGAAATCTGTTCTGTTGCTCCAACTGTGCCGACTCCTGCATTATTTACCAATATTTCAACCTCATATCCATCTTTTTTAATGGTATGATAAAGCTGTTTGGCCATTCCCTGTTTGGCTAAATTGACCGCATAAACACGAACAGGTACATGATAACATTTTTCTAATTCTCTTTTTGCCTTCAAAAGCTTCTCTTTATTGGAAGCTGCCAAAAGAATTCCATAACCGTCTGCCGCAAATTTCTTTGCCAGTTCCAGTCCAATGCCACTGCTTCCTCCAGTTATCAATACATTTTTCATATCTTCCATTCAGCCTTACTTATTATGCTTCTTTTGCAATTTTTCTTCCATCTCTTTTGCCAACTGCCATTCCTGTTGTTTTTTTCGCATATCATCTCTTACCAAACGATAACATGCTGCTGCAATCGGCACACCAATCAACATACCTATGATACCCATTAAAGCTCCACCAATTGTTACAGCTGCCAATACCCAAATAGCAGGAAGACCTAAAGAACCACCTACTACCTTTGGATAAATTAAATTTCCTTCTAACTGCTGTAATACTAAAAGAAAGACAATAAACAAAAATGCCTTAATCGGCGAAACTGTTAAAATCATAACAAAGCCAACTGCACCGCCAATATACGCTCCCGCTACAGGAATTAATGCTGTAAAACCAATCAATGCACCAATCATACCTGCATAAGGGAAACGGAAGATTAACATTCCAACTGCACAAAGCACTCCTAAAATAATTGCTTCCGTAAACTGTCCCACAATATAACGATGAAAACTGTCATTGACTACACCAATTACATAATTTACTTTTCTGCTCCATTTTTCAGGAAGATAAGTTTTCATAGCACGTCTGCCCTGTTCAAGCAAAGTTTCTTTTCCCAATAAAAAATAAATCGCAAAAATAAAGGCCAGTACACCTGTTACTACACCTGATGCTGCCGTTGACACCACAGACACAACTGCACCAACTGTATTTCCAAGACCACTTGTAATTGCACCAAACATATCATTGATCAATGTTTTCCAATCAATTCCCTGTAACTGAGCATATAAATCTTCCGGTGCAATCTCCTGCACTACCTCATGACTTAATAATGCTTCTATTGCTGGTGGAATATCTGATATCAGTAAACGAATACAAGAGATAAGCTCAGGTACTACCAATCCTATAATCAACGTTATAATCAATACAAAACTTAAAAATGCTAACAACATACATACAGGAAGTTTTATTTTCTGTAACGTTTTATTCTCCGTTCGTTCAAAAAAACGTTTTTCATAAAATGCCATTAAAATATTCACAATATAAGCAATTACTAATCCCACAATAATCGGTGTAGCTGCACTCAAAAGTTGCTTTACAACTAATATTAAAGGGTCAAAATAATGTACGGACAAATAAAGCAAAAATACCGTTACCCCTAATCTAAAACAATTTTTCCATTCCAATTTCATAAAAACCTCCTGTTCCGTTACTGTAACTATTACTTCTATGTGAAATTTAGTATAACATTTTTTATAAAAAGAAAAAATGGTCAAATTTTCTGTTCTGTGTATTTTTCATTGTTACTTTTCACACTTACTATTTCACAACATTTTTAAAAATAATAGTACGATAAGGTAGCAACGCATTCAGCAAGATACCACCTAATAAATAGCAGGAAATTACCTCTCCAATTCCTACTGTTATCATAAAAAATGGAATACTTCCCTCTGCACCATATACATATGCCAAAACAAACGGCACAATCAGTATATTCGCAATGATTGGCGGCAATGGCACCATCCACTTATATCTGCGAAGCAGATAGCTTCCCACCGCCCCAATAAACGTAGCAAGACTTCCAAATACCACATCCATCGGCAGACAGCCTGTCAGTAAATTACTCAATAAACACCCCACTGTCAAACCCGGGATTGCAGCAGGCGTAAAATAAGGCAATACTGTTAAAGCTTCTGAAATCCGTATCTGAATGGCACCGGACGCCAGATGGAAAGCACTGACAAAATAAGTCAATACAACATAGATAGCCGCAATTAATGCGGCCTGTGCTACAAATAATACATTCTTGTTTCTCATTTTTCATTTCTCCTTTAGTTTTGTTTTAAGTGAGGAAGGTCTCGAACTCACTATTATTTATTTAAACGCCTCCTTCAGAATTAATAATTTTCCGAAGTGCAGCATTTTTCTCATTTAAAATCATTTGAACTCTGTCCTGTGTTACATTATCCATCTCATTCATTCCATACAATCCTGAATAAGAACAAGTCGCAGAATTATAAAGTGCCTCTGCCTCCCGATACGCTTTAGCAATCTGCTCCTGTTTTTGAGCATCATCCTCTGCTTTTTCCTGCTCTAAACGTGCAATGATTTCTTCTGCCTCTTTCCGTTTCTCCTCCTCAGGGTCAATATAATTTACATTCCAGCTTTTAATAATACTACTTTTTATTTTTTCTCTTTTATTTTTTTCTGCAATCAAATCTCTTTTAAAACTAACCATAATGATACCATGCCTTTCCTAAAAGTATTTTATCACACACAATTTCCTAATATAAATGATACCATTATCTCCAAAGAAAAAAAAGTGATTTTTTTTTATATTTTATTAAATTTTTTGTTCCAATCTATGAAGCAAAGATACTAGGGGTAGAATCAACATACCACAAAAAAAATTACTTATACCATGAACAAAATCCCATGGAAGCCCCGCCACAATCCAAGCAAGCATTCCATCAAAGCTCAAGCCAAACAAAATTGCGTGTACTGGTGCATAAAATGTTCCGAATAAAAATCCATGACAGGCATTGATAGCCATATAAACAAACGGACGGATTTTCTTCGGCATTTTTTTTGGGAGAAGCATTGTAACTCCCCATAAAATTGTCCAAATATATAAATATGGAATCCACCATGCAGCAAATCCCGAAAAGATACCATTTAAAATAACATAAGTATAAATCGGATAGAGTGCTTTTTTTCGATAAACTACCGTAAATGTAATAGTAAACACACCCAGCAGATGGATGTTTGGTGCAAGCTCCATAAGCATTTTAGATGCATACATCACCGCCCCTAACATCCCAAATACTGCTGTTTCTCTAATTGTAAGTTTCATTATTTTTCAACCTTAAAACAATAAGTTTCTCCTTCTGTAATAGGTATCGTATCCACACCCGAAGAAGCATATTCTCCATTCACATAAAATGCCCAGTAAGTGCCATCTATATCATAATCCGCAGTAATTCCATTTACCGTCTTTACATAAAGTCCATACTGACCTTCTTCTCCAGCAATCAAGCCAACTTCTAATAATGCCTCGCCTACCATTTCCTTCTCAGTATAAATAGTAAAATCGGCTTCATTTCCATCTTTATCTACAACTGTAAATAAAAATGAAACCGAGCCTTCTCCTAATACATTTAATTCTAATTCCTCAGCAAAGCTTTCTGTTTCATCGATGCCCATATTTACGGCTTCTGTTCCAACAGCTGCCTCTTGATTGCCGTCTTTCTGTTCTTTGTTTCCACACCCGATTCCTGTAACTGCCATCATTACCATAAGCATTATACACAACAACAGTGTATACATTTTTTTATTTTTCTTTGTTTGCATAGTTTCTCCTTTGCTAATTTTTTATCTATAAAATGAGCAACTTCATTCCCATTCCTTCTCCGACAGAAATTTCATAATCATATCAAAATTTTCCGCCTTATGAGGAAAGGTACAATTCGTACACTCCTTTATAGTCCTTCCATTTACTTCAAGATACTGATAATTCCCCGGGCAATGCACCCTCTTATATAAGGGACAGTAACAAAACAAACAATTCATATGCTCCATCCCATCATGGCAAGGATAATACTCACAATCCCTGTTTTCAAAATAACGATATGAATTCTTCATACAACCTCCAAAAATTTTAGCAAACACTAAAAAAAGCTGTCAAAACGACAGCTTTCTACACACAAAAGAAATCCATTTCAACAAAAGAATTTTTCCAAAAATCATTTTTGTTTTCATGGAATATTCGTACAACCAGTTACTCGTGGCATTAAGCGTTCGCTTTATACTTCAAATCAGGCAGGTCTCCCGGCTTATAAATCATCGCATCTGCCATCTTCCCAGTTTCCCAGTGATTATCGGCATAGCTCCTTAATTACGGTGACGAGTTCGTACAGGATTTGCACCTGTTTCCCTTTTCA
>CAYMHX010000118.1:0-7155 GCA_964390325.1 uncultured Roseburia sp.
CTTTAAATGAGTCTGCGAATCGTTACTGTTTACGAGGTACGAGTGAACAGTAACCTGGTATGTGTTTGATTTGGAATATTATTTCAATTATCATTGACAAGCAAATGAGTTAATGCTATGCTTTACTAAACTAAGATAAAAAGATAGAGGATGCGTGATTTATCAGTAGCAGATTGGATGCCACAGGGGCAGAAGAAGATTTGCGAAAGGGAAGAACGCCGAAAGGATACATACCTGTAGATGTATTACTTGGGCATAAGGTGAAGAACTTTATGACTGTCATCGAAAAGATGGGGAGCTATCGGTTTGCATAATAGATTACAGGAACGACTGTATATATTAGAATTTTAAGACCAGCTCGTCATGGGCTGGTCTAATTTGTGCATATTAGGAGGAAGAAAAAATGGCTATTTTTAAAGGTGCAGGTGTTGCGATTGTTACACCATTTACAGAAAATGATGAGATTAATTATGACAAATTAGAAGAACTGATTGAGTTTCAGATTGCAGAAGGTACAGATTGTATCATTATCGCTGGTACAACCGGTGAAAGCTCTACTATGACTATGGAAGAACACAGTAAGGTAATGAGAGCAGCAGTTGAATTTACAAAGCATCGTGTTCCGGTTGTGGCAGGTTCCGGTTCAAACTGTACCAGAGAAGCAATTTATTTGACAAAAGAAGCAGAAGCAGCAGGTGCAGACGGAATCCTTGCAGTAACTCCATATTATAATAAAGCAACACAGGGCGGTTTAATTCGTTACTATTCTGAAATTGCAGCAGAAACAAAGCTTCCTATTATCATGTATAATGTTCCGGGACGTACAGGCTGTAATATTTTACCGGAAACAGCAGCAACTTTATTTAAAAATGTAGAAAACATTGTTGGTATTAAAGAAGCAACAGGAAATGTAGCACAGGCAGCAAAATTAATGAGTTTAACAGATGGTAAGATTGACTTGTATTCTGGTGAAGATGCAATTGTTGTGCCATTACTTTCTATCGGTGCAGCAGGTGTTATTTCTGTTTGGTCAAATATCGCTCCTGCAAAAGTACATAATATGTGTCAGAGCTTCTTTGACGGTGATTTAGCAACAGCTATGAAATTACAGTTAGAAGCACAGGCTTTGGTAGATGCACTCTTTAGTGAAGTAAATCCAATTCCTGTAAAGAAAGCATTAAATCTCATGGGTTACGGCGTAGGAACACTTCGTTCTCCACTAACTGAAATGACAGACGAAAAAGCAGCAAAAATGGCAGAAGTGATGAAGGCTTACGGCTTGAAATTAGCATAGTAGAGTCATTCTAAAAAAGTAAGGTAAAATAGAAAAGAGTCTGTCAAACAGTAGAATTATAGTTTGTAATAAAAGACTGTGAGATAGAACAAATTACTTGGAGGTAATAATGATAAAAGCAATTATGCATGGATGTAATGGAAAAATGGGACAGGTCATTACAGGAATCTGCAAAGCAGACGAGGGCATTGAAATTGTAGCAGGGATTGATGTATATGACGGCATTGTAAATGATTATCCGGTTTTTCCAAATATTTCATTATGTAATGTAAATGCAGACGTAATCATTGATTTTTCAACAGCAGGTGCAGTAGATGATTTATTGGTATATAGCGTAGAAAAGAATATTCCTGTTGTATTGTGTACAACTGGATTGAGTGAGGAACAGCTTGCAAAGGTGCAGGAAGCATCTGAAAAAGTGGCAGTATTACGTTCTGCAAATATGTCTTTAGGTATCAACACATTAATGGAATTGCTGAAAAAAGCGGCTCAAATTTTTGCTCCGGCAGGTTTTGATATGGAAATCGTAGAAAAGCATCATAATTTAAAATTAGATGCACCAAGTGGTACTGCATTGGCATTGGCAGATTCCATGAATGAGGCATTAGAAAATGCTTATGAATACAAATATGACCGTAGTCAGGAACGTAAAAAACGTGAAAAAATGGAAATTGGTATTTCTGCAGTGCGTGGTGGCAGTATCGTAGGGGAACATGAAGTGATTTTTGCAGGTCAGGATGAAGTAATCGAGTTTAAGCATACAGCTTATTCAAAAGCAGTATTTGCAAAAGGTGCAGTAGAAGCTGCAAAATACTTAGCAGGAAAACCAGCAGGACATTATGAAATGCGTGATGTCATTCAGGCGACAATGTAAGAAAAAACATAATTATTCAGAAAACTGTTGAAAGATAAATATTGAAATTTTGTAACTATTCAGTACCTTCATAGTTACGAAATTTTTTGAAATATTTATTTTTCAGCAGTTTTTTTGTAATTCACAAAATGTAAATGTCAAATGGTTGTTTTGGAAACAAATTTAAGTTATAATGTAACTATTCAGAGCAGGTTAAAACACTTGCTGTTTTAACCAAAAGAAAGTGATTCAGGTGTGCAAAAATCCTATCATGAAGTGATTTTTAATGGATTTTTGTATCGTAACTATGAAGGTACTGAATAGTTATGTTATAATAAAAAATAATCAAAAGAGAGAAAGTAACAAAATATACAAAGGAAACGGGAGAAGGAACTTATTATGGTGCAGATTATCACAGATTCATCAACTTTATTTACAGGGGACGAAGCAAAGGAAATGGAGATTGATGTATTACCGCTTTGCGTAAACATTGGAGATTTGGAAGGGAGAGACCTTCAGATTGATATGGCAGATTTTTATGATAGGATTGCAAAGGGAGGGATTCCAAAATCATCTCAGCCTCCGATTGGAGAGGTAATAGAAGCATATGAAAAATATGAAGATGCAGAAATTATTAATATTGCAATGGCTGATGGGCTTTCCGGTACATATCAGTCTGCGTGTGGCGCAAGGGAAATGGTAGAGAATAAAGAAAATATTACGATTATTAATACTAAGACACTTTGTGGTCCACACCGTTATATGGTAAAAAAAGCGGTTGAAATGAAAAAAGCAGGACATAGTGCAAAGGAAATCATTGCATGGTTAGAAGAAGTAAGAGAACATCAGGAATCCTTTTTAATTCCACAGGATTTTGATTTTTTACGTCGTGGAGGACGTTTGACTCCAATGGCAGCAACATTTGCTTCTACCTTAAAATTAAAGCCGATTATGACACAGACAGAAGATGGATGTAGATTGGATAAATATGCGATAAAACGAAATATGAAACAGGCAGTAGGTGCTGTTATTGAACGTTTGAAAAAGAAGGGCGTAAATGCGAAGTATCTTATTTATGTATCACATGCAGATGCTCTAGAGGATGCGAAAAAAGCAATAGAGCAGATAAAAGAGCATTTTGCAGAAGTAGAAATACAAATGTTAGAGTTAGGAGCAGCCTTTGTAACACAGGGAGGTCCGAAATGTATTGCGATTCAGTATATTCGTAAATAATAATAAAAAAGGGATGGTGGATTATGAAAGAAAATGATTTAAGATATTTAAAATGTCTGGCAAAGCAATATCCGACAGTGGCACAGGCGGCTACGGAAATTGTAAATTTACAGGCAATTTTAAGTCTGCCAAAAGGAACAGAGCATTTTATTACAGATATTCATGGCGAGTATGAACAGTTTCAGCACATTATGAAAAATGGTTCTGGGGCGATTAAACGTAAAATAGAAGAAGAATTTGGAAATGCGATTACTGTAATGGAGAAGAAATCGCTGGCGACTTTAATTTATTATCCGGAACAGAAAATTGAACAGGTATTAAAAGACGAAAAATATATGGAGGATTGGTACAGAGTAACGATGTACCGTTTGATTCGTGTATGTAAGGCGGCATCTTCTAAATATACTCGTTCTAAAGTCAGAAAAGCCATTCCACAGGATTTTTCTTATGTGATTGAGGAATTATTAACAGGCCGTCCGGATGTATCTGACCAAGAGGCATATTATAATGAAATTATTAATTCAGTTATTCGCACTGGTCAGGCAAAGAAGTTAATTATTGCAATTTGTAAATTGATTCGTTCTTTGATTGTAGACCATTTACATGTGGTAGGAGATATTTTTGACAGAGGTCCATATCCACATTTGGTTATGGATGCGTTAATGGAATTACGTTCTGTAGATATTCAGTGGGGAAATCATGACCTTTCTTGGATGGGAGCTGCTTCAGGATGCGATGCGTTGATTTGTAATGTTATCCGTATTTCTTCTAAGTATGGTAATTTGAGTATGTTAGAAGACGGTTATGGAATTAACCTTGTGCCATTGGCAAGAATGGCAATGAGCAGTTATGAAAAAGATTCCTGTGCACAGTTTAAGTTGGATTACAGAGAAGATGAATATGATGTGCAGGATACACAATTAGATGAAAAGATGCATAAAGCAATTACAATTATGCAGTTTAAATTAGAAGGTCAGATTATCAAAGAACATCCGGAATTTGATATGGATGACCGTTTGTTACTGGATAAAATTGATATTGAGCGTGGAATTGTAAAACTGGGCGAAAAAGAATATAAATTATGTGATACAAATTTCCCGACCATCGACTGGAATGACCCTTATAAATTGTCGGCAGAGGAAGAAGAAGTCATGGAACGTCTGCGTATGGCGTTTGTAAATTGTGAAAAATTACAGCGTCATGTACAATTTTTATTTGCAAAGGGAAGTTTATATAATGTATTCAATGGCAATCTGCTCTATCATGGCTGTGTACCGATTAATGAAGATGGCAGTTTTAGAGCAGTAAATGTAAATGGAAAAACTTATGCAGGAAAAGCACTTTATGATGTATTGGAAAATCAGGTGCGAAAAGGTTATTATTCTGTAAAAACGGAAGAAAAGAAACGTGGACAGGATATTATGTGGTTCTTATGGTGCAGCAAAAATTCTCCTGTTTATGGAAAAGAGCGTATGACTACGTTTGAACGTTATTTTATTGCAGATAAGAGCATACAGGAAGAACCAAAAGATTATTATTATTCCATGTTGGGAAAAGAGGAGTTTGCGATTAATATTTTAAAAGAATTTGGATTGGAAGGTCCGGAATCTCATATTATTAATGGTCATGTTCCGGTTCGTACAAAGAAGGGCGAATCTCCGATTAAATGCAAAGGAAAACTGTTAATTATTGACGGTGGTTTTTCAAAAGTATATCAGGTAAAGACAGGAATTGCAGGATATACATTGATTTATAATTCTTATGGATTGATTTTAGCAGCCCATGAGCCATTTGAATCAGTGGAAAAGGCAGTACAGGATGGAACGGATATTGTTTCTCATTCCACATTGGTGCAGCATACTTCAAGAAGAAAGACCGTAGCAGATACGGATGCCGGAAAAGTCATTCAAGAAAATATTAAGGATTTGGAAGAATTGTTACAGGCATATCGTGACGGTAGGATAAAAGAACATTAAAAGAATGATAGATAATAATGAAAGTTTGTAAGTATTCATAGCAGATTAAAAGATTTGCTGTTTTAATCAAAAGAAAATAAAAAAGGTTTTCGTTAGAATTGTTAAAAACTTAACGAAAACCTTTTTTAAATTAGAATTTTATCGTTCTTAAAACAGTAAGTTTTTGACCTGTTTATGTAATATTACAATAAAATAATTCCTGATTTTTTACATTCCTCAGAAATTTCATTTGGCCAGAGAGAAGACTGTACTTCCCCGATATGTGCTTTACGAAGGAAGAACATACAAATACGGGACTGTCCAATACCGCCGCCGATAGTATATGGAAGTTCTTCGTTGATAACTGCCTGATGATATGGAAGCTCGGTACGGTCTAAGCAATCTGCTTTTTCTAACTGCGATAAGAGAGCTTCTTTATCCACACGAATACCCATAGAAGAAAGCTCTAAAGCAATATCTAAAACAGGATAGTACACAATAATATCTGCATTTAATGCCCAGTCATCATAGTCAGGAGCTCTGCCGTCATGGCGTTCTCCATTTTCTAAGGTATCACCAATCTGCATAATACAAACAGCACCCTTTGTTTTTGCGATATAGTATTCACGTTCTTTTGGAGTGTTATCCGGAAACATATCTGCAAGTTCTTGTGTTGTCACAAAGAAAATATTATGTGGTAGGATTTCTTCAATATAATCATATTGAATTGCCATATACTTTTCAGTCATACGAAGACATTTATATACTGTTTTTACTACATCTTGTAAGGTTTCTAAAGTACGGTCTTCTTTGTCAATTACTTTTTCCCAGTCCCACTGGTCAACAAAAATAGAATGAATATTGTCTGTATCTTCATCACGACGGATGGCGTTCATATCGGTATAAATACCTTCATCGTAGCTAAAGCCGTATTTATGTAAAGCGTAACGCTTCCATTTTGCGAGGGAATGAACGATTTCTGCATTTTTGCCTGCCTGGTCTTTGATGTCAAAGGTTACAGGGCGTTCTACACCGTTTAAATTGTCGTTAAGACCAGATGCCTCGTCAACAAAAAGCGGAGCAGATACACGAGTTAAATTTAAACGTGTTGCAAGCAGATTTTGAAAAAAATCCTTTACTGTTTTGATGGCAATCTGTGTATCATAGAGATTTAACTCTGAACGATAGTTTTTTGGAATAATTAAGTGTTCCATAATATTATACCATGCCTTTCTTAGGATTGAATAATTACGATTTATTATAGCACAGTAGGAAAGAATTTCAAGAAAATACTTTATACAATGCAAAAAATATTGTATGCTAATATGGAAAATTTTAAAGTACAGGAATGGAGAAACTATGAAAAGAGAAGATATGACATCTGCAAATGCAGTTTGTGAAGCAATAGGGATTGTCAGCAGCCTGCTTTATATAGGTTTACAAATATATTGCGGTATTTTATATGAAACAGATATGATAACGATTATTATGAATATAGTAATGGTTGTTTTGGTATATGTGGGGATTACACTGTTGTCGGTTTCTCCTGAAAAGGTGAATAGGCTTGACCCGGAGGTGTGTACAGGAAAAGTACGCAGATTAACAATACAGATGCTCTTATATGTGAAGCTGGTGTTTATTTTAAGTTTATTAATTCCTTCCGTCTGTGATGTGCTTGGGGTAGCGGTAGATAGTGCGTATAGTTTGATTTCCACAGGACTTATGATTGCAATTGCAGTAGGATATGAGCTGAAAATTCTAAAATTGCTGAAAGAAGAACTATAAGTCATAGAACGGTTAGTTACTGTTCACACGTGACC
>CAYMHX010000119.1:0-7137 GCA_964390325.1 uncultured Roseburia sp.
CTTTGCGAAGCAAATTTTCATGCAAAAATCAATCGTTACTGTTCACTCAGCAGCTAATCACTTTTTCAATGCTCTTTCATCAAATCTGCAATCGTCACTCCATCTAAATACTCGTTTATAAGCTCATAAAGTTTATTCCACATCGGAAGTGTTCTGCACTCCTCCGTGTGCTCACACGGTTCCGCATCACATTCTAAGCAAGAAACCGGTGCAAGTTCTCCCTCTGTCAATCTTAAAATTTCTCCTACACGATATTCATTTGGATTTCTTGTAAGCTGATATCCACCACCCTTTCCATGTACGCCTTCAATCAACTCATTTTTTACAAATACAGGAAGAATCCGTTCTAAATATTTTAATGAAATCCCCTGCCTTTCAGCAATTTCTTTCATAGGAATATAACCATTATCAGAATGTTCTGCAAGGTCTACAAAAACTCGCAGTGCATATCTGCCTCTCGTTGAAATCAACATCCTATCCCCCATTTCTAAGCAATTTTTATTGTGAAGAACTACACGAGAAAGCTTACAAATTTCTCATGTCAAATAAAAAGCTATTTTTTCTGATTATAATCCTCTAATGCCTTTTTAATCGCTTCTTCTGCTAAAACAGAACAATGGATTTTTTGAGGTGGAAGCCCGTCCAACGCCTCCACGACTGCCTCATTTGTAAGTGCAAGTGCCTCTGATACAGGTTTTCCTTTAATTAATTCCGTTGCCATAGAACTAGACGCAATGGCAGAGCCACAGCCAAAGGTTTCAAACTTTACATCTGTAATAATATCATTTTCAATTTTTAAATACATTTTCATAATATCGCCACACTTTGCATTGCCGACTTCTCCAACACCGTCTGCATTTTCAATAATACCGAGATTTCTCGGATTTCTAAAATGGTCCATCACTTTTTCACTATATAATGCCATATCATAACCTCTCATTCTTTATATACTATATATTCGGCGATTAAAAACTTCGCCTCATATATAGACCCTCCGGGGGATGCACACACACGCGTATAAGGAATTTGTCACTTCGTGACCGCGTGTGGCGCAGGCGTGATTTTCAATCACCGCCTATATAAAAATTTGTTTTTACTACAAAGACATTTACAAAATAAAATTTTATTTTGTAAATTTTTATCCAATTTGTCAAATTACTGTTTACACTACAAATAGAGTCACAATAACTTTATATATTTTTCTCAAAGAATAAATTCTCTTTCTCCATTGATAAGTTCTCTCCAGACAGGCGAAATACTTCTTAAATAAGCCACAACCTCTTTGACTGCCGAAATAGTATATTCCATTTCTTCTTCTGTATTCTCTGCTGAAAGAGAAAGCCGAAGCGAGCCATGTGCGATGTCATGCACTCTGCCGATTGCAAGAAGTACATGACTTGGGTCAAGCGAACCTGATGTACAGGCAGAACCTGACGAAGCATAAACACCTTTGTCATCTAATAACAATAATAACGATTCTCCCTCAATCCCTTCAAAACAAAAGTTCACATTTCCAGAAAGACGTTTTTTAGCATCTCCATTTAAAATGGAATGTGGAATTTCAGAAAGCCCTTCTATCAGTCTGTTTCGTAAAGCAACTATTTTTTTCGTATCTTCGTCAAGTTTTTCACAAGCTTCCTCTAATGCTGCCGCCATTCCCATAATCGCTGGAATATTTTCCGTACCTGCTCTTTTTCTCCGTTCCTGCGCACCACCTTCAATCAGGACAGACAGGGAAATACCTTTTTTCGCATAAAGGACACCAATTCCCTTTGGACCATGAAATTTATGTGCAGAAAGAGAAAGCATATCAATGTTTTCTTCCTCTACATCAATCTGAATATGCCCCGCTGCCTGAACTGCATCTGTATGAAAAAGCACACCTTTTTTTCGGCAGATTTCTCCAATTTCTTTTATTGGCTGAATCGTACCGATTTCATTATTGGCATACATCACTGTTACAAGACAGGTATCTGGTCGAATTGCTTCTTCTACTTGTTTTGGAAAAAGAATTCCATTTTCATGTACCTCTAATAACGTAATTTCAAATCCTTCTTTTTCCAGTTTTTTTAATGTATGCAATACCGCATGGTGTTCAAATGCTGTGGAAATAATATGTTTTTTTCCTTTTTTTTCACCAAGTCTTGCAGCAGATAAGATTGCCTGATTATCTGCCTCACTTCCTCCCGAAGTAAAAATAATTTCCTGTGGCAATGCACCGATACAATCTGCAATCCGTTTTCTTGCTTCTGCTAATACCTCTGCTGCTTTCTGTCCCAGTGAATGCAGACTGGACGGATTTCCATAAATTTCATTCATATAAGGAAACATTGCATCCATTGCTTTTTTACTCATTTTTGTTGTTGCTGCATTATCTAAATAAATTTTCATAATAGTCCTCGTTTCTGAGTAATTCTTTTTACGATTTATTTTAATCTCCAAGCTATTCATTGCGAATTTCTCTTGTCGGATAAAATACGATAATCATTACGCAATGCTTTCTATAATATTTAGTGATAAAAAACTTCGCCAAATATATCTTTCTTTAAAGAATATACTCTATTTTTACCAACTTATCTAGTAGGTAAATTAACTATAACACCATTTACCTACCATGTCAATAGGTAAATAATAAAATAAGAGATGATAACTTTTAAATATCATCCCTTCTCTAAAAACTGCTCACTTGCCGAACAATTCGTATCTTTTTTGCCCTTTATTTATAAAGCTTTTGCCACTGCTTCTGCAATTGCTCTTGCTCCCTCCTTATTCGGGTGAATTCCATCTTTTTTAAACCATTCCGAATGTACTTCTGTCAAAGAATGAATGTCAATGATAGAATATGAAAATTCCTCCGATATGGACATCTGTTTTAAAGATTGTGCAATTTCATCTACAATTTTCGGTTGAATATCAAATTCTGCAATTCCATTTTTATTTTCTTTGATAAAATAAGCTTCTGCACAGATACCAATATATAATTTCGGCGGCTGCTCTTTTTCCATATAAGTACCTATTAATTCTCTATAATCTTCCATAAACTGCTCGATACCAGCCCAATTTCCCGGTTTGGAATCATTTGTTCCCAGCATAAATACTAAAATATCTGCATCATATTCCAAACTTTCCTGATATACTTTTTCCTTCACATACGGTTTGCTTCCATTTGGATTGACACAACTGCCACTCGAGCCAAAATTTGCCACATGATAACCTTCTCCCAATAAATTTTGTAAAACCGTCGGATAATTATTTTCCTTCCAATTAGAAATCCCATATCCATAGGTAATACTGTCACCAACACACGCTACTTTAATCTGCCCTTCTCCTGCTTTCGTATTTTCATGCTTTCCTGATAGACCATTGCAATACAAATAAACTGCTGTTCCCATTAAAATACCTGCTATAACTCCTGCACCAAAAATTCTCTTTCGTAATTGTTTCATATTTCCTCATCTCAAAAAAAGATTTTTTGTAACTATTCCGTACTTCATAGTTACGATTTTTTTATTATTATAATTTTTTTTATTACAGATTACAATTACAAAACACAGAAATTAATGCACAATTTATAACAGTTTTATTCCTACCTAATTTTCACTTCCACTCCATTATCCAACGCACCATCTGCTCCCAAAGCATAGACCCATTCAGGACTATAAATTCCCTGAACTGTCACCATTTTGCTATCTTCTGCCACTACTGTTACCAAAACTTTTTTTACCACATACTTTGTCTGAGAACGTTCCTCTTTTTCTTCGATATAATAAACACACTCGCCCTCCAAGCTCGTATACAACGCTTCTTTTGGTAAAATATACCCTTCCTTTGTCCATTCTGCCGACACAACCTCGACACTTGGAAGAAGTTTTTGATAAATTATCTGCGAAGCAAGGGTACAACATATCAATATCGTTCCTATTCCTATCGAAAGAAATACTGCCAGTCTTTTTTCCCAATTCATCTTCATTTCCATTTCTTTTCGTTAATTTTTTAACACATTTGTTATAAACTTTATGTAATTATAAAATTTTTCCATTTTCAAGAAATTCATTTGTTCTTTTACATTTCCATAAAAAGTTCTCCGCCTTCCACCAATTCTTCTCTAAAATACAAAAGCAATAAAACAGCAGGTAAAAGTGAAAGCAGACCACTATGAAATCCAAGCGAAAATCCTTCCTGATTTAAAGAAGCTAAAAAGACACTCAACGGATACTGCGACACCTCTTTTAAAAATACCATCGGCTGCTCCACCATATTCCACGCATCTATAAAACTCAATAAAAATACACTCGCCACACCACTTTTTCCAACAGGCACCATGACACGCCAAAGAATCGTTTTTGCATCTGCCCCATCCAGCCTTGCTGCATCCATCAGTTCATCCGACACAGTCTGAAGTGTAATCCACATTACAATCGTTCCAAACGGCGAAAAGATATTTGGAATTATCAATGCCCATACCGTATCTAAAAGTCCAAGTTTATCCAAAATAAAATAATTGGGAACTAAGGTTACCTGTAACGGCAAAAGTAATAAAATCACTAAAAATCCAATCCAAAACCGTTTCATTGGAATTGGATATTTTGCTAACGCAAATCCACCCATACAGCTTACCAATAATTGTCCGATACTGATTACTGCACAAATACCAAGACTATTCCAAAATTTATACAAATAGTCCGGTGTCCGTAAAAAAGTAAGCCAAAATCCCTCTAAATTGGAAAAGCAGCCCCAAAGGAGATAAACTACTGGGGCAATGCCTATCACTGTTATCAAAAAAATTAAGATAATTTTTACTGTCTTTTTTAATTTCTTCATCACTTTTGCTATCCCATTTTTATTTACTCAATCTATACGTTGCTTCTTTAACAATAAAACGGCAGCCATCACTAATATAATTGGAAGTGCCGTTAACACAGAAGCCACGGCAAGACGAGTATAATTTAAGTTTTCAAAATTATTATTTAAAAAATGCTGTAACAGATAAATACTTTCATTCGGATGTCTGCCTCCAAGCAAAAATGCTTCCCGATACGATTTAAAATTTTGAATGATTCCGATGACTGCCGAAAATACTATCGAAGGCTTTAGCAACGGCAGAGTCACATACCAAAATTTCTGCCAGCCATTCGCTCCTTCTATCGCTGCCGTATCATAAAGCCCCTGTGGTATCATAGAAAGCCCAGCCAGTAAAAGAATGGTAATATATCCACAATTTTTCCATAAATATAATACCAACAGCATCCAAAAAGCATTCTCAGTCTCTAAGACCTGTTTTGGAACAATCCATTCTACAAACATCACAATACTGGCAATTGGCAATACCAACGGCAGTAATAATGTATTACTACACAATTTTTGCAATGGAAGTTTTTGCCGAAGTAAGAGTGCGATACTCAATGCAAGTACCAATAAACTCGGTATTCCAAACAATAAAAATTTTGCCGTATTGCCTGCTGCCAACTGAAATGCTTCGGAACTTAACACCTTCCGATAATGCTCTAATCCCACAAACTGAAACTGTCCTCCCATTCCAAAGGAATAAGCAATTACTATCACAAACGGCAAGGCGAAAAATACCATTGTTCCAAATAAAATTGGAAAAAACAAAAGCAGACCATCTTTCTTTTTCTTCCTACTCATCTAAATATGTCCATTCTTTCTCTATATTTGCATAACATTCTTCCCAAGTCAGTACACCTTCTAAATATGGTCCTGTCAGTTCTGACAATTCTGCATCATAGCTTGACCCCAAACGGCTGACCTCAACTCGTTCCTCCATTGCTTTTAAATCTGCCTTTAATACCTCGCTGATAGTACCTTTTTCTACCAATGTCAGGTCCATATTTTCCAGCACCTTTTCGGCACAGCCTTTTCGTACCGGAAATGCTATTCCCCTTACAAATAGATTTGCATTGCTATTACTTTGTTCTAACATTCCACAGCCCTGTACGGTTTCACTCAAGAAAAATAATAATAATTTCGCAGCCGCATCGGTATTTTCACAACCTGCCGAAACCGTTGCTGTAATATCCGACATCATAGTGACACTTCCTTCTTCATTTGGAATTGGAAGAAGACGGGCAATATAACCATTATCCTCTAATAAACGAAGATAATATCCTGTCTGCACCGACAAAACCGGCAGAAAAACAGCCCCTTCTGCTATTCTCTGTTCGTAATCCAGTCCATTCATAAACTCCTCTTTCGCAATTTCTTCCGTATAACCTGTTTCTTCTATCACTTGACGAGTTAATTGCAATACATCCTGCCATTCATTTGTATTCAATTGAATTTCGGCATTTTCTATAGAAACAGGTGCAAGTGTCCCTGTCTTCAACAAAGAATAACGGCTGATATACCCAAGTCCCTGTCTTTCCTCTTTCGATAATGCAAGCATTTCCTCCATAAATGCTTTTGTACCTTCCGAAGCTTTTTCTTCTGAAAAGCCACTCTCTGAAAGTTTATCCTCTAACGCAATAAATGTCTGTGCCGTATAACTGATAGGAAGTACATAACTTTTTCCATTGTATACCCCTGTCTGTGTCAAAGCAGGAATATACTCATCTTTGTTAAATTCTTCACATTCATATAAAAAATCCAAATCATGGAAAATACCTGCCTGTATCTGGCGTTCCATATTCGGAAAAAGCATATAGGTTTCAGGCTCTGCTGATACCATATTAAAAAAAAGATAAATATCTGCTCCCTCTCCACTCATCAATTCCGTTCTTGTCCTAGTCAAAGCTGCACTTCGTTCTTCTGCTGCCGCACTGTCATAAGAATTTGCTACCGGTATATACTCCACAACCAATTCCACATCAGGATTTAACCGCCCAAACTCTGCCAAAATCGGTCCTACGAACATTTCATTCAAACCATTTCCATCAATACAAAGTGTAAGTGTTCCCTTTGCACTGTCAGAACCACCACAGGCACAGAAAAACATCATCACAAAGATACTTATGTAACTTAAAAATTTTTTCATCTTAATCAACCATTCCTTTCGCTTTACTTTAGCACAAATTTATAAAGTTCTAACCATTCCAATGCATAATTCGTTTATTCATTTACAGTTATAATCTATATATTCGGCGATTAAAAACTTCGCCTCATATATAGACCCTCCGGGGG
>CAYMHX010000120.1:0-7029 GCA_964390325.1 uncultured Roseburia sp.
TACATAACAAGACAAAAGAAAGGGGATGTCGGGAAATGAAAATCAAACGTAACTGTTCGGTATCTTCCAGTTACGTTTGATTTTCATTTCCCGACATCCCCTTTTTTACTAACAAATATTCTATGAATAAAACACCTCTACTCTGCCAAATATTCCACGACACTATGTGCCGCAATATTTCCTTCCCCTGCTGCCTTCATATATTGATAAGGTCGTCCTGTACAGTCACCACAGGCAAAACAGCCTTTGATATTCGTTTTCATTTGTCTATCCACTACGATATGCATTCCATCGTCTTCTAAGCCCTTTAGTAAAGCAGACGGTACTAGGGCATCCTTTAAGAAAAAGACACCGTCAATGGTATATTCTTTTCCTGTTTTATCTACAATTGCACCCACACGTTCTTCTCCAACAAGTTTTATAGGTCTTTCTGTCACAACTGTAACATTTTCTTTTAAAACTGTTTCTGATGAGAGCTTATACAATGGAAAATAAAAAACGCTTTCTGCCAATTCTGCCAAATACTCCAGTTCTTTTTCTGCATCTTTACTTGAGCCAACCACTGCAATTTTTCTGCCACGGTAAAAAAATCCATCACAAGTCGCACAATAACTGACACCTCTGCCTAAAAATGTATCTTCTCCCTCGATTTTCTTAGAAAACTCCACTCCTGTCGCTAAAATCACAGACTTTGCTTCATACATTTCACTTCCTGCTGAAACACAAAACTTCTCTTTCATACGAACAATGGAATTCACTCTTGCTTCTGTAATTGCAATCTCCATAGCTTCCAAATGAGAAGACAGGGCATCGGATAATTCACAGCCCGAAATATCCGGCATTCCTACATAATTTTGAATAGACTCTGCTTTTTGTACCTTTGCACTAAACTCTTTATTTCCAAGAATTAAAAAACTTTTTCTACGAATTTTTAAATTAATTGCTGCAGAAATTCCTGCAACGCTTGAACCCACAATAATACAATCGTACATACAAACCTCCCATTACATCAACGGTGCCACAACCTTTAACACCCATCCTACCATTTTTGTTCCTATTTTTTCCTCTTTTAAGGATTCTTTTGTAACTTTTTTGCATTTTTTTAAAGTTTCTGAAAAATCACGCTCAATATCTGCGATACAATCCGTCTGATACAGATAAGCTGCACATTCATAATGATGATACAAACTTCGATAGTCTAAATTTATGGTTCCAACTACTGCCTTGCAATCATCACTGCAAAATACTTTGGCATGAACAAATCCAGGTGTATATTCATAAATCTTTACTCCTGCTTCCAGCAAATGCTTATAATGCGTTTTCGCCAATGCAAACACCATCTTTTTATCCGGGATTCCCGGCAGAATAATTTTAACATCGACTCCTCTCTTTGCCGCAAAACGCAGTGCCGTTTCCATCTCTCCATCGATAATCAAATAAGGCGTCATAATATGTACATATTTACTCGCACGATTTAAAATGTCCATATATACACGCTCTCCTACCTTATCATCATCCAACGGACAATCTCCATACGGAATCACATATCCATTTGCCTGCTTTATGGAAGGTGCAGAAACATTAATATATTTATAAAAATCCCCCTGCCGTTCTTTAACGTTCCACATTTGAAGAAACATTAAGGTAAAACTTTTTACAGCTTCGCCTCTTAACATAACTGCCGAATCTTTCCAATGTCCAAATTTAAGTTTTTGATTGATATATTCATCTGCCAAATTTACTCCGCCTGTAAAAGCCACTTTTCCATCAATTGATACAATTTTTCGATGGTCACGATAATTATAATGTGTTGACAAAAACGGTGTAACCGGTGCAAACATTTTACACTTAATTCCAAGCTTTTCCAAACGCTTTGGATAATCATGGGGCAAAAGAAAGCTTTCACAGGTTCCGTCATACATCACACGCACTTCTACCCCTTCTGCTGCTTTTTTTACAAGAGTTTCTAATATTTGTCCCCACATAATACCTTCTTCGACAATATAATACTCCAAAAAAATAAATTCCTTTGCTTCTTTCAACTGCTTTAAGAGTTCTGCAAATTTTTCTTCACCTGAAGGAAAATAAATTACCTCTGTTTTATCGTAAATCGGATGACAGCCCGAACGAGCTAAATAATGCACCAGTGCCTCCGTTTCGGGACTTTCTTTTGCTATTTTTTCCATAATATCTTTTTTCTGCGAAATACTGGTTTTGGTAGTACTGATAATCTTCTCTAAACATGACTTTTCCACTCGATGTCCAAATTCTACCTGTGTAAACCAAAACAAAGAAGAACCAAAAACAGGAAATAACATAACCAATACCAGCCATGTAATCTTTGCATTGGAATTCATCGGATGATTTAATAAATATAATACCATTCCTACTACAAAAATATTCTCTAATACCTCATAATACTGTTTATAGTCACTATGTAAAACAAAACTTGCCATCAGCACAATAAACTGTAATATGATTAAAATGGACATAATCCAAAATCTACTAAATACAATACTAAGTAACCCTTTCTTACCTTTTTTTATCAGACTTATGCCCATATTTCTTTCTTCCATAATAAAAAACCTCTTTCATCACTGCTAAACTGATTATCCTAATACTTCTTTTAAGTATACAAATAATTCTTCAAATCCTCCATGCGGATAAACAGAAATATCTTTTTCTTCCTTATTAATAAGACAATCTGTCAACAAAAATACTTTCATTCCAATCGTTTCTGCCGGCATATCATCTCCTACATCATTTCCAACCATCAGACAGTCTTCCGGTGTCACACCGATTTTTTCTAAAATCTCTAAATAATACTTCGGATTTGGTTTACAAAAACTACTGTTTTCGTAGGTGGTATACCATTCAAAATCCTCTGGAAGAAGTCCCGCCCAACGAATACGGCTCTCTGTTGCAATAGCCGGGAAAAGTGGATTGGTCGCTAAAACAACTCGTCCCCCACATTCTTTTATAAATGTCACTACTTCTTTTGCCTTTTCGTGATAACCACAGCTATGTTTCACATCCTGAAATTCATTTTTATAAAATTCCTCAAAAATCGGTGCATCTTCTCTTGCCTTCTCACCAAGTACCTTACAAAAATTCTGCCAAAATGCTTCTTCATTGTTCATAGAACCATCATTTTTCATCATTGCTTCAATTCCTGCCCAAACACCGCCTGCTAATTTCTTTGGCTCATAGCCATAGTTAGAAAGCTTCTTTGCCATACTTCCCATATAAGCTTCTATGAACTTATCCTGATTCATTGGAAGCAATGTACCGTCCAAATCAAATAAAACTACCTTTACCATATTAATAATCATTCCTTTCAAAAACTTTTCATAACTATTCAATATCTTCATAGTTACAATTTTTCTTCTAAATCATTATGCCACATTTATTCTATAAACGCAACTCTACCCCAAAGAACAAAAAAGCTATCACAAAACAGTAAAAACTGCTTTGCAATAGCTTTTGTATTACTGAGCTGTCACTGTAATAGAATCCAATGTTACAACACGGTCAAAAATTGCTGCTTTGTAAACAATTGTATAATCTTTTGTTATATCAATATGCTCGGTCAAATCACAGGTACATACATTTTCTGTCTTTTCTCCATTTACAACAACATCTTTATCTGTCCATTCATAAACCACAGCACCGTCCTGCTCTACCTGAATGGTCAATGGGATAGATAAATCAGGTGCAGCGTTCTTTGTATAAGAAGATGCCGGAATGGTGTGGAAATAGCCTTCTATGCCCTCTAAAGCCGTAAATTTCGCATCTACTACTACACCATTTCCTTCGACTACCTCTAATTTACCGGAAAGCAATGCTTCTACTGCTTCGTCAGATTGATACATATTACTTCTTACATAACCAAATGCTTCTGTAAAATATGGTACATAGAAGGTACTGTCATGTCCGCCATTTTCAATAAAGAAGCCATGTGCAACACCTTTTTCTTCTAATAACTGATTTAATTCAATGGCTGGTACACCAAATCCGTAAGAGTCCTGATTACCACAAATGAAATATAAGGTGTAATAATCCATATATTCAGCAGATTCCTGTGTTGCAATATGATTTGGACTGCTGGTTTCTCCATAGCTGAATGCGCCAAAGAAGCTGACTGAACCTGTAAAATAGTCAGGATTTCTTAAAGCAACTGCAAATGCACCCTGTCCTCCCATGGAACAGCCTGCTGTCAGACGATATCTTGCATCTTTAATGGTACGATATTCTGCATCGATAAGCGGAATTAATTCCTCTGTAATCATCTTTTCCCAGTCGCCTGTCCACCAACTGTTTCCATCACTGTTTGGAACAACCACAATCATTTCATCAAATAATCCTGCCTCAATTCCTGCATCCAATACTTTATCAATGCTGTCAATTCGATAAGAAGTATGGTCACTGTTAAACTGATGTAACAAGTATACAGTTGGATAATAACGGTCTGTTTCTTCGTAATCCTTTGGCAGATAAATCAAGTAATCATTTTCAATTGCATCAGCTTCTCCCAATGCAGAGGCTGCATAAGAAGATGTAAATGTTTTATCGATAAAGCGAGATTCTTCCGAACTTGTACCCCCATTTTGATTTTCAAATGCATTACGGCTATAAAGACCGATTGGTCCGCCATACCAGCCTCCTGCACCATAAGGTAAATCATTCCATGCACGAACAACTATGGTATTCATACCGCCTCGTACGACACGTTCTGCTGCAATTTCAAATACACTATATTCTGCCCAAGTGGTTTCACCGGTTGGATTTCCAGACTCATCCATACCTGTTGCACCAACTCGTTCTCCATTTAAAAATACTTCACAGCGGTCATCTACATATCCAATGGATAATATCAAATCCTGACTATTAAATTCTTCAGGCACTTCAAACTGCTTCACATAATAGCCATTTCCTACTATCATATAGTTGAAGTATTCTTCCCCTGCCATATTGTTTACTGTTTCATCGTTAATATTACCATAGCCCTTTGACCACTGGGTTAATCCGGGCTGTACAACTGACCAAGTTTCATATTCTGCTGCTTCTAACGCCTTTACATCGACAGTCTTTTTATCTCCTGTATAATTAAAATACCAGTCCCCGCTTAAATCAATTTTCTGATAATCACCGTCAATCACAGGGCCTTGGCTTCTTCCTAAATTTGCAGAACCAAGTTCTAATTTCATACCAAATATTTCTAAAGAAAGCTGTACCTTAGAATAGGTTCCGTTTACCAAATTGTCAATCGATACTTCTCCGGTATATGCTCCTGCTCCATTAATAGTGATGGAATCTTTTGTTTCTGCTAAAACGGTATTTGTTGCAGGGTCGATTACTGCCGCCAAAACTTCTGCCCCCACTTCTCCGGAAGCAATTGCTGCGATTCCTTCCGATACGTTAATCGTATAATTTACCACTGCTGTCTTTTCATCTTCTGATAATGTTGCCTTTGGCAATACGGCTGTACCTTCTGCAATACCCGTCATCATATAGTTTGATAAACGGTCTGCCACACGATTTACGGATTCTGTCAAAAATTCGTCTGTAAAACTGCCCGCTCTTACGGTAAATTCATGTGCAGCACCAGATGTTGCAAAACCGATAAACATTGCACCCATATCATTAGAAGAACCTTTCATATTCGTCCATGCATCATCTACCGGTGCATCCATATAGGTATAAAATCCATCAAATACCGTTTCATTCTTTCCATGCATTTGATTCATATAAGAAGAAACATCTCCATATGTGCTATACCAAGGATTTTCTTCACTTACAAAATCACCTCTGATACTTGCCATGGAAGAAAATAACTTACTCTCTGCTAAAACAGAATCCTTTGCTTCTGTCAAACCAAGGATATAGGCAAGATATCCACCTGTGCCTGTTCCCACTACGGCACGATACTTTTTGTCTGCAATTGTACGATAAGAAGCATCTACATCATTCACCACAGCTTCCATAACTGCATGAACATCTGCTCCTTCCTCAAAAGAAGGACGTACAATAATTGCTTCCATTGTCCCCAATAACTTTTCAGCAATGCCACTATCGTCTACTGCATAGCCATTCTGCGGCATTACATAGACAACAGGATAATTCCTGCTCTCCGTTTCGTACTCTGCCGGCAGGGTCACTTCATAACCTTTTGCAGACGTATCTTTGTCTGCATTGTTTTCAGTCCCTGCATTTGCATCTGTCTTCGAGCCACAAGCCATCATCGCAGGCAAAACAGCCAAACAAACAGCAAGTGCCAACACCCTCCATTTTTTGTTTTTTTTCATTTACACTTCTCCCTTCTATTTTTAATGAGCAAATTTAAAGAATTTTTGTAACTATTCCGTATTTCATAGTTACAAATTTTTCCACATTTACTCATTTATAGTTACGTTAAATTTATCAAATCCCCTTTATTTTTCAAAAATTTTACCAGAATCGGTACTAAAATAATCTGCACAATAATACCTGGTACTGCATTTGTGACTGCCCCTGCAAGAAACGCAGATGATCCAAATTCAGCTCCAATTAATTTCATGCAGAAAAACATAGAAAGCCCCCATACAAGCCGTCCTGCCGTCATTGCAAGCAACAACGAGACGTATACAAGCCTCCCATTCCATACTTTATGTAAAAATCCTGCCACTGTCCCATAGGTAAAAAGTTCCAATGCCATACAAACTGCCATTGGAAATAATACAGGCATACCAAGTGTCACAGAACGAAGCACCGGTGCAGCAAGCCCTACTAATCCTCCCCAAAATGCCCCGCATACAAACCCACAAAGCAATACAGGAATATGCATTGGACATAGCATGGAACCGATTTGTGGTATCTGTCCTGTAAAAAACGGCAATAAATATGCAACTGCTAAAAACATCGCAGAAATAATCATTTTCTTATTATTTGTCTTACTCATTAAAACCCCTGTTATACCGCAAACTACAACTCATAATCTATTTCTATTGAGCAATTCTAATGTTTCACAAAACTTTAAATTGCCTTCGCTCT
>CAYMHX010000121.1:0-7027 GCA_964390325.1 uncultured Roseburia sp.
TATTTAATGCACCATTTACATCTGCATTGAAGTACTTCCCTCCTGCTGTTTTATATATCCCACCACCCAAGGGTAGTGGGTTTTACGCTCCCAAATTATAAATTCTACTGCAAATATTTTTTTACCATCCATATCAAATACAACGGAATACTATAAGTTTTCGTTCCCTCTACCTCATGGTTTCCTACATTCTTCATTGAAAACTTAAATCCTACTTTTGGACTATACTTTTTACAATACTGTCGATAACTTTTTGCCCTCGTATGAATCTCTGCTTTTGCTTCAACAGGAATAATCAAATCTTCATACTCAAATAAAAAATCCAATTCTGCACTATTCCCGGAACGCCAAAAATAAGGATGAATTCCTTGTTTGGTAAGCTCACATAATACATAATTCTCTGTAAAAGCACCTTTAAAATTCTTATATAATTCTGAATCTTCTAAAATCGTTTTATGAGAAACCCCCGATTTTCTTCGTAATAATCCAATATCTGACATATATACCTTAAAAAATGTTGCATCTGCACAAAAAGATAATGGCAATTCCGGATTTGAAACCATCTCTAATTTAGAGACAAGTCCTGCATCAACCAGCCATTCTAACGCATCTTCCAACTCACTCGAACGTTTCCCGGCTTTTACATGCGAAAACACAAACTTATTATTATCTTTCGCAAGCTGTTTTGGAATCGAATCCCATATCCATCCAAGCTTTGGAATATCTCCTTTTGGTGCATGTTTTGCAAAATCACTACTATAATCCTGTAAAATATTATCCTGTAATTTTTCTACTTTTTCAAAATTATGTGTTTCTACCCATTTTGCCACAACTTCAGGCATCCCGCCAACAATATAATAATATTTCAATGCTTTTTCTAACTTTCCTGTATAAAGCTCCGGTAATTCTTTATCTATGCCATATTTTTGAATACTCTCATAAATTGCTTCTCCCCCATCCGCCCGTAAAAATTCCAAAAAAGAAAGCGGATACATTTGTAAACGTTCTATCTTCCCTACCGGAAAAGAAATAGAATCTCTCTTTATTGTCACTCCAAGTAAAGAACCTGCACAAATAATATGAAGTCCTCTTTTATTTTCACAAAAATATTTTAATGAAGTAATCGCATTTGGACAAGCTTGAATTTCATCAAATATTACCAACGTCTTTCCTTCTACTATTGACTTTCCCCTGATAATATTTCCCAATTCATCCAAAATACGTTCTACATCAAAGTCATATTCAAAAATCGAAGATAATCCCCTATTTCCTTCAAAGTAAAAATATGCAACGTCTTCAAAATATTGCTCTCCAAATTTTTTACATACATAAGTCTTTCCACACTGTCTTACCCCAGTCAGCAATAACGGTTTTCTATCCTCTGACTCTTTCCATTCCAATAATTGTTTCATAATATCTCTTTCCAAAATAAATTCTCCCCCTTCTTCCATCATACTTTATTTATCATTATATATCATATTTACATTTTTTCATAGGAACTTTTGTATTTTTCTTACATTTTTCATAGGAACTTTTACATTTTATTTGCATTTTTCATAGGAACTTTTTCAAGAAGTTCTTTTCTATAGAACCAAAAATCAACCGCTACAAAAACTCTTATTTCCGTAACGGTTGATTATCTATAAATAAATCTTTAGACATAACAATCTAATCACTTTTTTACACTTTACTCTCAAAATTTCTATAGGATAAATACTCATACCTACTGAATAGTTCATTCACACTTACAATGTCAGCCTCGCCACATTCCTTTTTAAAGATTCTACCACCTTATCCACTTCTTCCTTCGTGGTATTTCCACACAAGGTCAATCTTACCGTCCCCGCTGCATAATCCTCTGGCACATTCAGTTCTTTGATTACATAAGAAATCCTGCTCTCGCCCGTATTACAAGCAGAACCTCCGGAAGCACAAATGCCGTCATCTTCTAATAACATCAAAAGCGAATTTCCCTCAATTCCCTTAAAACTAAAATTCGCATTATTGGGAAGCCTCATAGAAGCATGACCGTTTAATCTGGCATTTGGAATCTCATGTAAAACACGCTCAATCAGATAGTTGCGCAACATGACTTCTTTTTGAATACGCCACCTCATATTCCTATGTGCCAGCTCTGCCGCCTTTCCCATGCCCACAATTCCTGCCACATTTTCTGTCCCTGCTCGTTTTCCTCGTTCCTGACCTCCACCATGAATAAAAGAAGGAACATTTACTCCTTCCCTTACATATAAAAAACCGACACCTTTTGGTCCATGAAATTTATGCGAACTGGCACTTAACAAATCCACAGGTAGATTTGCCATTGATAATGGAATCTGGCCGTATGCCTGCACAGCATCCGTATGAAATAAAATCCGATGTTCCTTTGCAATTTTTCCAATCTGTGCAATCGGCTGTATCGTTCCCACCTCATTATTTCCATACATTATGGTAATCAATGTTGTATCTTCCCGAATTGCTGATAAAACCTGTTCCGGTGAAATTCTTCCATACCAGTCTGGTTTTAAATAAGTCACTTCATAACCCAATTTTTCCAAATATTCACAAGAATTCAATACTGCATGATGTTCAATAGTACCTGTAATAATATGTTTTCCCTTATGCTTCCTATCTCCTGCAATTCCTTTAATTGCCCAATTATCCGATTCTGAGCCACCCGATGTAAAAAATATCTCTGACGGCTTTGCACATAACGTTTCTGCAATGATTTCTCTAGCTTTTTCTATTGCAAGTTTTGCTTCCGTTCCCATAGAATAAGAGGTCGATGCATTTCCATATTTTTCATCCAAATAACACTCCATTTCCATTTTTACTGCCTCATTCATTCGAGTAGTTGCTGCATTATCAAAATAAATGAATTGATTCATTATTTTCACCTCTCTCACATATATTAAACTGATAACCTTATCTTTTCGAGGCTTCATTGAAAAAACAATTACAAAAACATCCTATTTTCAGCGGCACACTCCTTTTAACTGCCGCAGGAATTTTAACTCGTTTCATCGGTTTTTTCTATAAAATATTTTTATCGAGAGAAATCGGTGCAGAAGGCATGGGTATTTATCAATTAATTTTCCCCATTACAGGCATCTGTTTTTCTCTCACTTCAGCAGGCATACAAACTGCTATTTCACGCTATGTTTCCAAATCACTTGGTACAAATCAACCATCTTTGGCAAGACATTATCTGCAAATGGGACTTTTTATTTCGGTCATCTTATCGCTTATCACTGGAACTGTCCTATTTACTTATGCAGATTTCATAGCTAATATATGCTTAAATGAGCCTAGATGTGCTTCTCTACTAAAAATCATTTCTTTTTCTTATGTACCTTGTGCCGTCCATTCCTGTATCAATGGTTATTTTTATGCACAAAAAAAAGCTGCCATCCCAGCCGTTTCTCAATTGGCAGAACAATTCGTACGAGTAGGCAGCGTTTATCTCATCGACCAAATTTTACAAAATGACGGAAAAAACATTTCCATTTCTCTTATCGTCATGGGACTGGTTTTTGGAGAACTTGCAGGAATGCTTATTTCCTTGAGTTTTTCAGGTATCAAGCTAAATTTCCATTTAAAGTTTTCCTATGGAAAAGAACTGCTTTCTATGGCAGTTCCACTTACTATTACACGCTTGATTGTAAATTTATTTAACAGTATCGAACACATCCTCATCCCAAGCAGATTACGGATATTTGGTTATACACAGACAGAAGCCCTAAGCGTATTTGGAGTGCTTACAGGAATGTCCCTGTCTGTTATTCTCTTTCCCTCTGTTATCACCAATTCCTTTTCTGTCATTTTACTTCCGACCATAGCAGAGGCAGAGGCTTCCCAAAATCATACTGCCATCCGAAAAACAATCAAACGCAGCATTCTTTCCTGTCTTCTTTTAGGATTTATTGCCTGCATTGTTTTTTTACTGACAGGCTCTTTTATTGGAAATTTCATCTTTCAAAATGCACTTGCAGGAACTTTTATTAAAACACTAAGCTGGATTTGTCCGTTTTTATATTTAAGCAGTACCCTAAACAGCATTCTGCATGGTTTAGGACGTCCAAAAACTACCCTTTTTATCGGATTAATCGGATGTGCTATTCGAATCCTTTTTGTTTATTTTGTCATTCCTTATCTTGGAATTTCTGCCTATCTGTACGGTCTGATTGCCAGCCAGATAGTAATGTCCCTAGCCTCTATTATAGCATTAAAACAAATATTATAATTTTTGTAACTGTTCAGAGCAGGTCAAAACACTTGCTGTTTTGACCAAAAGAAAGTGATACAGGAATGCAAAAATTCTATTGTGCAACAATTTTTAATGAATTTTTGCATCATAACTATGAAGGTACTGAATAGTTACTAAATTTCAGAATAAAAAATGGAAACAGCTCTAAACTGTTCCCATTTTTTTCTTTCATTCCAAAGTATTATTCAAGCTTTATACCTTTCATCAATTGTGAAAACTCTAACAATCTGTTTTACATTTTATATAACTTAAAGTTTCCTACCATACTCTCTAATTCTGCTGCTCTTGCTGCCAATTCTTCACTGATTGCAGAACATTCTTCAGAAGCCGCTGCATTCTGCTGTGCTACAAGTGAAATCTGCTCGATACCACCGCTTACTTCAATCAATGCCTGTGACTGTGACTTAGAAACTTCACTATTTCCTTTTGCTGTCTGTGCAAAACTTTCCATATCAGAAATAATTCTATCAAAACCTTCTGCCGTTTCTTTTGTAATCTTATTACCATTGTCAATTTCTTCAATAGTTTTGCCAATTAATTCTTTTGTACTTACAACAGCTTTTGCACTATCGGTTGCTAATTTACCAATCTGAGTTGCTACAACAGAGAATCCTCTGCCTGCCTCTCCTGCTCTTGCAGCCTCGATAGAAGCATTTAGTGCTAATAAGCTTGTCTGTGATGCAATTTCTTCAATCGCTGTAACAATAGTTTCAATTTCATTAGAAATATCTTTGATATTCTGCATTTCTTCCTGAAGCTTCTGCATTTGAGTTCTTTCTACCTGAGCTTCTTCTACAGCTTCCATCATTTTTGTATAAGATACTTCTGCTTCTGCAGAGGCTTCATTTGCCATATTGCTCACCATTTCAATTGTAGCTGTTAATTCCTCTACTGCACTTACCTGGTCATTTGTTCCACCTGCAAGGTCATTTGCTGCACTCGCAAGTTCATCAGAACCTTTATCTACCTGATATGCATTATCTTTGATACCTGCTAATGTTTCATTAAATTCTTTTAAAATTACTACAAAAGACTGTTTAATACTTCCAAAATCTCCTAAATAATCCGGTATTTCATTAAAATTCCTAGTCAAATCACCACTTGCTACTTTTCCAAAGTTTTCTACGATATTTTTTACATAACCATCTAAGATATCAATAGATTCACGCATGGTTTTTGCTAAGTGTCCCAATTCATCTTCTGATTCCCATGTAATCTGATTTGCAACAGAAAGGTCACCTACTCTTAAACTTCCTGCCGCATGTTCAATCTGTGCCACCGGTTCTGTAATACTAGAAACAATCATTATACCAATTTTCTTTGCTATAATAGTAGCTATAATGACAAATATAACAATAAGCACTAAACTAATATAAAATACAATTGTACTTTGTACTACTTTTTCTTCCATTGCAATATTAGTAGCCTCGTCTATTTCCAAAGAAAGTACAACTACTTTATCTAAAGCAGGTGCACAGTTTGTCAAAATCATCTGTATCGCTTTTTCCTGATTTCCTTTTTGCACTTCCTCTACGATGTCATAACCGATTTCTTTCCATTCTTCAATATCTGTTCTATATTCTTCACATTTTGCTTTATCAACTACGTCCGTCTCTATCAACGTATCTAAATATCCATCCAAATCAGACATCTTTTTGTCAATTTTTTCTACATATGAAGAATAGGTAGATTTATCCCCATTCATTGCCATTTCACGAACCGTTCTTGCAGCAATATTGATATCAATTCGGCACATTTTTACAGCCGTATCTGCGGCATTTACTCTGTCAACAAAATCATTTACATTGGAATTTAACAGCCCTAATGCAATCATACTTACAATACCCGATATTATCATAAATGTAATTACGATATTGTAACCTGAATTTAACTTTTTCTTAATATTCATTTTTGATAGATTCTTTAACATAGCTTTCTCCAAAATCCCTTTCCTCTTTTGTATTGTTTCATATTTTTTACAAACTTTCTTTTATGTCATATCTTTTCTGTCTTATTCTGGTTCTTTTGGTACTAGTTACAATACAAAAAAGCTGAGAACTCTAACGCTCCCAGCTTTTCTTACAATTATCCAATTCCAATTCTCACTTTTAAACTCGTGATAAATATTCTCCGGAACGTGTATCAATTTTAATTTTATCGCCCTGTTCTACAAATAATGGAACATATACAGTAGCACCTGTTTCAACAACAGCAGGTTTTGTAGCACCTGTAGCTGTATCACCTTTGAAGCCTGGTTCTGTATCTGTAATCTCAAGTTCTACGAATAAAGGTGGTTCAATTGCAAATACGCTGCCGTTATGGGAACATACTTTGCAAACATCATTTTCTTTCACAAACTTAAGAGCATCTCCAACGTTTTCCTCGTTTTCCTTAACGAACTTTAACGAATCGCCGATTGCATCTTCATTTAAAGCAATCTGCTCATATGTGTTAACATCCATAAAGTGATATAATTCACCATCTGAATATAAGTACTGCATATCATTTCTATCAATACGAGCCTGTGGGAACTTTTCAGTTGGTCTGAAAGACTTTTCAATAACACCACCACTTGTAATATTCTTTAACTTTGTTCTAACAAAAGCTGCTCCCTTACCTGGCTTTACATGCTGGAATTCAATTACCTGCCAGATGTTGTTGTCCATTTCAATTGTTAAACCATTTCTAAAATCACTTGCTGTAAGCATAATTTTCCTCCTTAAATATATACCCTGACATATATCAGAGCACAAACTATCA
>CAYMHX010000122.1:0-7026 GCA_964390325.1 uncultured Roseburia sp.
AAATAAAAAGATAGGGTTCTTCGACTGTTTCCATTTTATAATAAAAACGCTTACAGTTCACCCACGCCATTCGCAAAGACGACTTCGTCGTTTTCCCGCTGCTTCGCAGCTAACTTTGCTCATAAAACGGCGTTCCCTCTATCAGCTCAAATGCCGGAATCTTTATGCGAGCATAAGATTCCGGCACTTTGGCTGATATGTGAACTGTAAGCTAAATAGCGATATAATACACATAAAAATTTGTTGACAGGATAAAGTAAGAAGTAATATAGTGTAAAATATTTATAATAACATTGTGTTTTATCAAAAAAGAATTTATAATACAATTTTGATAGATTTTTGTGACGAGGATAAGATAAGTATGATAAGAGAGGGATTTAAAAATGAATGAGAGAGCATATTGTAATGTAGCAGATATTTTTGGGGAAAATGTTTTTAATGATTTTGTAATGCAGGCTCGTCTGCCAAAGAAGGTATATAAAAAGCTCCATGAAGTGATGGAAGAAGGAAGAGAATTAGACCTTGAAACAGCAGATGTAGTGGCACATGAGATGAAGGAATGGGCGATTGAAAAAGGGGCGACCCATTATACACATTGGTTTCAGCCGCTGACAGGTGTAACGGCCGAAAAACATGATGCTTTTATTACAGCACCAATGGAAAATGGCAAGGTATTAATGAGCTTTTCGGGCAAGGAACTGATAAAAGGAGAATCGGATGCTTCTTCTTTTCCGTCAGGCGGTTTGCGGGCAACCTTTGAAGCAAGAGGATATACGGCATGGGACTGTACTTCTCCAGCATTTGTGCGAAAGGATGCAGCGGGTGCTGTTCTTTGTATTCCAACAGCATTTTGTTCTTACACAGGTGAGGCATTAGACCAAAAAACACCATTGCTTCGTTCAATGGAAGCAATTAACGAACAGGCAATTCGTTTACTTCGTTTGTTTGGCAATACAACGTCAAAGAGGGTTATTCCGTCGGTTGGACCAGAACAGGAATATTTTCTGGTAGACAGAGAGAAATATTTACAGAGAAAAGATTTAATTTTTACAGGACGTACACTATTTGGTGCAATGCCTCCAAAGGGACAGGAAATGGATGACCATTATTTTGGAAGCATTCGTGAGAGGATTGCTGCCTATATGCGTGATGTCAATGAAGAATTGTGGAAATTGGGTGTTTCAGCAAAGACACAGCATAATGAAGCAGCTCCGGCACAGCATGAACTTGCACCAATTTATGCACCTGCGAATATTGCAGTAGACCACAATCAGTTAATTATGGAAACTTTGAAAAAAGTAGCAGGACGACATGGACTTCACTGTTTGCTTCACGAAAAGCCATTTGCAGGTGTCAATGGCTCAGGTAAGCATGATAACTGGTCAATTACAACGGATGATGGTATTAATTTATTAGACCCGGGAAAACGCCCGCATCAGAATACACAGTTTTTATTGGTATTGACCTGTATTTTAAAAGCCGTAGATACACATGCTGATTTATTGCGTGAAGCAGCGGCAGATGTGGGAAATGACCATCGTTTAGGGGCAAATGAAGCACCGCCTGCGATTATTTCCGTATTTTTAGGAGAACAGTTACAAGACGTATTAAATCAGTTGATTGATAAGGGAGCAGCAACACATAGTATTAAAGGGCAGATGTTAGAAACGGGGGTTAAAGCAATTCCGGACTTTATGCTAGATGCAGCAGACCGTAACAGAACTTCACCATTTGCTTTTACGGGAAATAAGTTTGAATTTCGTATGGTAGGGGCAATGGACTCTGTGGCACAGCCGAATGTAGTATTAAATACCATTGTCGCAGAGGCATTTAAAGAAGCCTGCGACGAGTTAGAACAGGCAGAAAATTTTGAATTAAAGGTGCAAGAGCTGATTAAACGATATGCAAGAGAACACGAACGAATTGTGTTTAATGGTGATGGTTACTCTGAAGAATGGGTAGAAGAAGCAAAATACCGCGGTCTTCCAAATATGAAAACTATGGTGGATGCAATTCCGGCATTAAATACCCCAAAAGCAGTATCATTATTTGAAAAATTCAATGTTTTCACAAAGGCGGAATTAGATTCTCGTGTAGAAATCGAATATGAATTGTATGCAAAAGAAATCAATATTGAGGCAAGGGCAATGAGTGATATTGCAACCAAACAGATTATTCCTGCAGTTATCCGTTATACAACCGTTCTTGCAAAATCGATTAATGAGGTAAGAGCAGCCTGTGGAGCAGATATCACCGTACAGACGGATATTTTAATGGAAGTATCGAAACTTTTGGCAGATACCAAAAAGGCATTGGTAAAATTAGATGAAGTAACAGCCATTGCATTTAAAATGCCACAGGGAAGGGAACAGGCAGTTTATTATAGGGATGAGGTTATGAGTGCAATGACAGCACTTCGGACACCGGTTGATAAATTGGAAATGCTTGTGGATAAGGAAATGTGGCCGATGCCGTCTTATGGAGATTTGATTTTTGAAGTATAATTACCCCCATAAAAGGGAGGATGCCAGATGGAATACCATCTGGCAGATTATGAAAAAGTTTATCTATAAAAAACAAATGTTTGAAATTATCTTATTTGATGATTTTATTATATGTTGGAGAAATGAAAAAATCGTGTTCACAAGATGAAAGTTTTAAAAACAATAAATGAACAAATTGTGAACAAAAAACAGCGATATCTGATTTTTTATTGGATATCGCTGTTTTTATTAATTATTGGATATTAATAAACTTCTTCACCGAGTGGGTCTTCGTAGTCGTGTACCGGGCAAGGAATACCATATAAGTATGGAGCATCTTCGGAACTAGAAGAACCTCCTACAATTGCGACACCTGGTGTACACCAGAAGCAGTTTGCACCAGCTACATAACCGGAAAAATCACAGTAGTTTGCAAGAATATGGTGGTCACAAAGTTCTGTTGGCTCAGTTCCCTTTGCAAAGTATTCGGAAGCTACACGGCTTCCTCTTGGGTCACTGTCACAGACTCCTTCGATTGGAAGTTTACCTGATTCTTTACATACAGATACTCTTACAATGTCTTCTGGTTTTTCAAAATCAATGTCTTCTAAGTCTTCATGGATTCTGCTCATAACAGATTTCCAGATTATCTTTGGATAAGCAACCTGAGTACCTTTTTGGATTGCATTATCGTCATAACCACCCCATACTACACAAGTATAATAAGGCGTATAACCAGCCCAGACAGCATCACGATTATCGGTAGTCGTACCTGATTTACCTGCCTGTGCCATAGAACTTCCAAAGTAAGCAGCTTTACCTGTTCCGGCAGTCATTACATCTTTCATTGCATCGGTTAATAACCATGCAGTTGTCTGTTTTAATACGGTATGTGTTTCAGAAACGCTGTTATCTAATAAGACGTTTCCATCGTGGTCTAAGATTTTCGTATAAAATCTTGGTTTTAGATAAGTACCTTGGTTGGCAATTGCGGCGTATGCAGCGGTTAATTCGAGGTTAGAAACACCGTCTGTCATACCACCTAAACAAAGAGCCTGATTATCTGCTTCGTCTGCACGAATGGTAGAAATACCAAAATCAACCGCATAGCTATAACCTAATCTTGGACCAATCTGTGTATAAGTTTTAACGGTTACTACGTTAAGAGAGGAAGTAATTGCTTCTCGTAAGGTTGTAAAACCGCGGTAACGCTTATCATAGTTAGAAACCAGTCGTGAGTTTTCACCTGAATAAGCAAAAGGTGCATCATCTTGTACGGAAGCAAGGGTTAATCCGCCTGCATCTAAAGCTGCTGCATAGCAGGCAATAATTTTAAAGGTAGAACCAGGCTGACGGGTAACATCCGATGCACGATTTAACGTCTTGCTGGCTGTTTTATCACCTCTGCCTCCTACGATGGCTTTTACTTCACCTGTAGACTGGTCAATCAGTGTTAAAGCAACCTGTGGCTGAAGGGTAAAGGTAACAGTGTCGCCGCCTCCTAAAACAGTGTCGCCTTCCTCCATAATTTCTTCTTTATATTTATCAATGGCCTCCTGTGCAGCTTCTTGGGAGGAGAAATTGATATTGTAGTTTTTATTCTGTTTTTTGTAATAGCTTAACATGGTCTGTTCGCTATAATTTTTAATGGTTCCATCTGCTTTCTGAATAGACAAACGGTAGGAGAAGGAAACTTTTGGGTCAGTAGGATAGTTGTCCAAATTATTTACTTCTTCGTCACAAATTGCCTGTAATTCTTTGTTCTGGGTAGATAAAATCGTTAAACCGCCCTGATAGAGTGCCTTATAGGCTTGAGATTCGGTATAACCTTTTTTCTCAATTAAATCGGTAATGATTTGGTCGGTCAATTCATCAATAAAATAAGAATTGATAGTGGTTTCTCCTGTTTCGATATTGACTACCTGAATTCTTTCGTAAACATCATCTGCCATTGCTGTATCATATTCTGCTTGGGTAATGTATCCTTGTTCCAACATATCATTTAACGTTTTTTCACGACGTTTGGCGTTATTTTCAGGGTAGCTGATTGGATTTAAACTGGAAGGATTCTGTGTAATGGCTGCAATAACGGCACATTCCGAAAGTGTCAGCTCGGAAACAGATTTGCCGAAATAACGTTCTGAAGCGACTGCAACGCCAAGTGTATTTTGGCCTAAGTTAATTGCATTTAAATAATTTTCCAAAATCCATTCTTTTTCTACCTGTTTTTCTAATTCAATCGCCATATATTGTTCTTGAATTTTACGGACAACAGTATCAATAAAGGATTCTTCACCTGCCCATACGTCAGATAAGATAGTATTTTTTAATAACTGTTGGGTAATGGTACTTGCACCCTGATTAAATTTAAAACCATTTGAAATTCCATGAGCAGCAGCTCGGAAAATACCTTGTAAGTCAATACCGTTATGTTCATAGAAACGTGAGTCTTCTAAGGCAATAAAAGCATCTTGCAGGTCTTGTGGAATCTTATCAAGAGTTACATATTTACGGTTAGAACCACTGGCCACTAAAGTTGCAATTTTTTCTCCGTCATCATTTAAAACAATGGTCTGAAAACCAGTTGGAGTTGCATCCAGTTCATCAACGGATGGGGCAGAATCAATAATTCCTTTCCATACGCCGAAAGCTGTACTTGCACCTAGAATGATAACGACAAAAAACAATACAAGTAATGTTTTAAAAAATGTGACATGCAGTTTACCCTTGACGGTAGCTTTCTTAGACGTTAGCTCTGCTTCACGTTTTTTAGCACCTTTCTTTCCATAATTCATAAATCATTTTTAGGCTGCAAAATCCCATTAATTTTATGGGATGGGAGAAGCAGCCGTTCTCCTTTCTGAAATTCTAGCATTTGTTAAAAGAATAACAAAATAAATTGTAACTAATTTTGCTCATAAAACGGCGTTCCCTTCGTCAGTTCAAATGCAAAAATCAAAATGCAAGCATCTGATTGTTTGCATTTTGACTGACGTGTGAACTGCAATCAGATATGGAATAGTTACAAAATTCTAAGATACTATCACTATATTATAGCAAAGATTTGTGTTATAATAAAGGGAAAAGTAAAATAATAATTGCTTAACATTTTATTAAATGTTACTGTTCACTCGTACCTCGTAAACAGTAACGATTCGCAGACTCATTTAAAGTTTTGCTACGCAAAAGGAGTCTAAGCTGTCCATCGGACAGTATTCACACCTGAATCATGCTATGTAGCTATCCGACAGTAAATGTCTGATAGCTCTGTGAACAGTAACTATTAAATTTTTATATAATAAGGATAGAAATAGATTATGAAAACAGTATATCAAGGCGGCGAAGGAGAAATCGTCGAGAAAAAATCCAGATTTATTGCAACGGTACGACCGATAGAAACAGAAGAAGAAGCAGTGGCATTTATTAATGAAATGAAAAAGAAGTATTGGGATGCCAGACACAATTGTTCAGCCTTTGTTCTTGGAGACCGGCAGGAAATCAGTCGTTGTTCAGATGACGGAGAACCTGCACAGACAGCAGGACGTCCAATGCTGGATGTATTATTAAAAGAAGATATTCATAATGCAGCAGTTGTAGTAACAAGATATTTTGGCGGAACATTGCTTGGTACAGGAGGTTTGGTCAGAGCTTATCAAAAAGCGGTACAGGAAGGACTTGCTAATAGTGTTATCATTGACAAACTTCCGGGACGAAAGCTTACAATAGGGACAGATTATGTCGGATTGGGAAAAATACAATATTTAATAGGAAAAGAAAATCTTACCATCATTGATACCATTTATACAGAACAGGTGGAAATTTTTGTTATGGTTCCAAGCGAAATGCAGGTAAAAATTGAAAAGGACATCATCGAAGCAACCAGTGGAAATGCAAAGATTTCTTGGGGACAAGAGGTTTTATATGCTATGATAAAAAATAGCGTAAAAATCTTTGAAAATATTTAAAAAAAGTGCTTGACATTTTTATGTTGTATATGTATAATAGTTTTTGTTGAGAGCGAAACGCAAGAAACAAAAACAGAGGGCTATCGCCAAACGGTAAGGCAACGGACTCTGACTCCGTCATTTCAAGGTTCGAATCCTTGTAGCCCTGCTAGATAACCTCAATAGTGAAAGCTATTGAGGTTTTTTCATGTATAAAGCCTTGAAAATAAAGGATTTGTAGAAAAGAAACTTTGTAAAGAAAAAATTGTTTTATTTTAGAAATCCGAAAAATTACTGGTAAATTTGAGTAAAATGGAAAAAATAGGTCAATTGATAGGTCAATCGAAATTCAGATAAAAATACCCCAAAATCGAGTATTTATCGGTTTTGGGGTATTTTTATCTGAATTTTTTTATGGTATATCCTGATTTACTTTAAATGCTTGTAAGGTCAAGTTAATCTGTTTTTCTATGATACTGCGTTCCTGTTCTGAAAGATTGCTCATTCGGGAATCTAAGGACAATGGATTGCAGGATTCATCCGCTTTTTGTCCCAATAAAATATAGTCCGATGAAACGGATAAGGTAGTGCATAATTTT
>CAYMHX010000123.1:0-7024 GCA_964390325.1 uncultured Roseburia sp.
ATAAATCAAGGGATTGGAGATAAAAATAAACGGATGTTACTTCAAAAGAGTGGAGGGTCTATATATGAGGCGAAGTTTTTAATCGCCGAATATATAGTTCTAAAAATCTTATAAAATATCAGTAATTTTCTTGTGCTAACTTTTTATTTGAATTATAATGGGAGTGATTGTATCTGTAAAATTATCAGAAAGAGATGATGTAGATACTATGAATGATGATAAAGGGGTATTAGCAAATGAGTAATAATGATTTTCGTGAAATAACGGATGAGACTATTGTAGATTCAGATGATACATTACAGCAGGATAGCGAACAGGATGTAATTGTAGAAGAAAAGGAATATGAAGACATTTGTTACATATGTCATAGAACAGAACGAATTGCCGGTAAAATGATTAAAATACCGGGAAATATTTGTATTTGTAATGATTGTATGCAAAGAACCTTTGATACGATGAATTATGGTGGATTTCCAATGGATGGCTATCCAATGTTTTCTAATATGATGCCAAATATGACATCGGAACAGGAAATCGAAGAAAATGAAGAAAAAAAATCAGAAAAGAAATCAGGCAAAAAACTTGGAAAAATTCCAACTATCAGTATGATTAATCTCTCTGATTTACAGGGCTTTGGAATGCCTCACACACAAAAGATAAAAAAGAAAAAACCAGATGAAAAAAGAGAACCGATTATTGATATTAAAAATATTCCTGCACCACATAAGATTAAGGCTTCTTTGGATGAATATATTGTGGGACAGGAACATGCCAAAAAGGTAATGTCTGTGGCAGTATACAATCACTACAAACGTGTAGGCGATATGGCAGAGGATGGAATTGAAATTGAAAAGTCAAATATGTTAATGATTGGACCAACAGGCTGTGGAAAAACCTATTTGGTAAAAACACTGGCAAGACTTTTGGATGTGCCGTTGGCGATTACAGATGCTACTTCTTTGACAGAAGCGGGCTATATCGGTGATGATATTGAAAGTGTCGTAAGTAAACTTCTTGCTGCAGCAGATAATGACGTAGACAGAGCAGAGCAGGGAATTATTTTTATTGATGAAATTGATAAAATTGCAAAAAAACGCAATGCAAACCAGAGAGATGTCAGCGGAGAATCAGTACAGCAGGGAATGTTAAAGCTGTTAGAAGGTGCTGAGGTAGAAGTTCCAGTGGGAGCAAGCAGTAAAAATGCAATGGTGCCAATGACTACGATTAATACGAAAAATATTTTATTTATCTGTGGCGGAGCATTTCCGGATTTAGATGAAATTATCAAAGAGCGTTTGAATAAGGCGGCATCAATAGGTTTTAAATCGGATTTGAAGGATAAATACGATAAAGATGAGAATATTTTACAAAAAGTAACCACAGAGGATGTGCGTAAATTCGGCATGATACCTGAATTTTTGGGCAGATTGCCATTGATGTTTACATTGGAGGCGTTGACGGAGGATATGTTAGTACGCATTTTAACAGAGCCGAAAAATGCGATTGTAAAACAGTATCAGAAACTTTTGGCGATGGATGAAGTGAATCTCCAATTTGAAGAAGAAGCATTAAAATCAATTGCGGTAAAAGCAAAAGAGAAAAAGGTAGGGGCAAGAGCATTGCGTTCGATTATCGAGGAATTTATGCTGGATATTATGTATGAAATCCCGAAGGATGAAAATATCGGTATGGTAACAATTACAAAAGATTATGTAGAGAAAACCGGCGGTCCGATGATTCAGCTTCGTGGATGTCCTGCACTGGAAGGAAAATAGAGATGAAAATTACAGAAATATACGAAAAGAAGAAAAATGTCTTATCTTTTGAAATTTTTCCACCAAAAAAGGATGAGGAGCTAAAAAGTATTGATGCGACACTGGAAATTTTAGCCGATTTGCATCCGGATTATATCAGTGTTACGTTTGGAGCTGGTGGAAGTTCAAATAATAATAAAACAATTGCCATTGCGAAGCAGATTAAGGAAGTATACCATATTGAACCGGTCGTGCATTTAACTTGTTTATGCTATGATAGAAAGGAAATTGATGAATTTTCTAAGGTATTAAAAGCAGAGGGAATTGAAAATATTTTGGCACTTAGAGGTGATAAGAATCCAAATATACCGGAAAAACATGATTTTGCCCATGCATCAGACTTGATTACTTATTTAAAAGAGCATCATGATTTTTGCATTGCAGGAGCGTGTTATCCGGAGTGTCATCCTGATTCTGTCAATAGGGTAGAGGAAATGCGTCATCTTCGTACGAAGGTGGCAGCAGGTGCAGAAGTGCTGTTATCACAGCTTTTCTTTGATAACAATATGTTTTATCGTTTTGTAGAGGACAGCCGTATCGCAGGAATTGAAGTACCGATTACACCGGGAATTATGCCTGTGATTAATGGGGCACAAATTCATCGTATGGTAACTTTATGTGGTGCATCACTGCCAGAGCGTTTTGAAAAAATTATTCGCTGTTATGGGGATAATAAACAGGCATTATTTGATGCAGGAATGGCTTATGCATTGAGTCAGATTATTGATTTGTTGGCAAATGATGTAGATGGATTACATTTGTATACAATGAATAACCCGGTCGTTGCAAGACGAATTTGTGAAGGAATTAAAAACCTAGTGTAAAAGTTTAGCCATAGACAAGATAATAGGACATTATGCTTGCATGAATGAGCATATTATCTTGTCTATGAGAGGAATGCCTGTTTATGTGCAAAGTTAGCTATGAAATAGCGAGAAAGCGACAAATTCGCTTTTGCGAATAGCGTGAGCTGAATGGATATAAAAAAGTATAGGAGAAAGAAATGGAAGAACAGTTTTCCAGAACAGAAGGTTTACTTGGAGAGGAAGCAGTCGTACATTTACATGGCTGTCATGTGGCAGTCTTTGGTGTGGGCGGTGTAGGAGGTTTTGTGGCAGAAGCATTGGCGCGTACCGGAGTGGGAACGATTGATTTGATTGATAAAGATACTGTTTGTAAATCTAATTTAAATCGTCAGATTATTGCACTTCATAGTACAATTGGCAGGGATAAAGTGGAAGTTATGAAGGAACGCATATTGGACATTTATCCACAGGCAGTTGTAAATGCCCATAAATGCTTTTTTCTGCCCGAAACAAGGCATTTATTTGACTTTAGCCAATATGATTACGTTATAGATGCTGTAGACACCGTAACGGCCAAAATAGAGCTTGTGATGGCATGTAAAGAGGCAGGAGTACCGATTATCAGCAGTATGGGAGCAGGAAATAAATTAGACCCGACTGCGTTTGAAGTGGCAGATATTTATCAGACAAGTGTCTGTCCGCTTGCAAGAGTAATGCGCAGAGAGTTAAAAAAACGTGATGTGAAACGATTAAAAGTGGTTTATTCCAAGGAAGAACCAGTGGTTCGCAGAGAAATACCAGCTTCGGCAGCATTTGTGCCATCTGTGGCAGGGCTGATTATTGCAGGAGAAGTGATAAAAGATTTATGCTTACAAATAAAGAAATAGAAAAAAGTCTTCGTAAAAAATTTCACAAAGAAATTTGGTGTAAATTTACAAAAGCGATAAATGAATATGAATTAGTTCAGGATGGAGATAAAATTGCCGTCTGTATTTCCGGAGGCAAAGATTCTATGTTGATGGCAAAACTTTTTCAGGAGTTGAAACGGCATAGACAGATAGCGTTTGAAGTGGAATATTTGGTTATGAATCCGGGCTATAATCAGGTGAATTATGACCAAATTTTAGCAAATGCAAAACAGTTAGAGATTCCAATTACGGTATTTGACTCTGAGATTTTTGATGTAGTAGCAGAGGAAGATGATTCACCGTGTTATCTTTGTGCCAGAATGCGCAGAGGATATTTATACAGTAAGGCGCAGGAATTAGGGTGCAATAAAATTGCACTAGGACATCATTTTGATGATGTGATTGAGACAATTGTAATGGGAATGCTCTATGGTGCTCAAATTCAAACCATGATGCCTAAGCTTCATAGTACCAATTTTACAGGCATGGAATTAATTCGCCCAATGTATCTGATACGAGAAGAAGACATTCTTCGCTGGTGCAAGGAAAATGAATTGGAATTTATCCGCTGTGCCTGTCGATTTACGGAAAAAAGAGATTCCTATGATGATGTTGGACAGGTATCGAAACGTGCAGAAGTAAAAGAATTGATACGAGAGCTGCGAAAACGAAGTCCTTATATCGAAATGAATATTTTCCGAAGCGTGGAGAATGTCAACGTGAATACGGTGATTGCCTATAAAAAAGATGGAGTGCGACACCATTTTCTGGATGATTATGAAATGGAACTTTAGCTTATTATTTTAGGGACGATTTTGCATATTAAAAAAAGAAAGATGGGTTTTCATATTATTAAAAAAGTGGTATGATAGACCCATCTTTTATTATGTCTAAAATGCAGCCACCCCAAGGAAGGATTGGAGGAAATGTGAAAATTGTATTTTGGGGACTGGAAAAAAATTGCGGTATTATATCAAATATGCTGATTTTAGCAGCTACACTTGTATATAAAAAAGGATATCGGGTGGCTTTGTTTGAATTAGCGGAGGAAAGACAGGGGGTAAAGGCTTATTTTCAAGAACCTTGTGAAAAATATCATAAAGCTTATATTGAAACATTGATAGAAAGACAACTCTATTATATTTCTGAAAAAAATTGGAAAAGACGGCAGAAAAAACGAAAAATGCGAAACGGAAAAGTGCTAAAACCTTCTATTTTAAGAGGGATTTGTTATGTGGAGCAAAATATGGATGTGGTATTTGTCAATCTGGGAGATAGGCAAGATGAAGAAGCAAAAAAAGTGATGTGGGAGGCAGATGTTTTAGTGGTAACTATACAGCAGGAAGAAGATGCATTTGAAACTTTTTTTGCACAGTATACGAATTTATCGGAGCATATGTTTTTTTTAATAGGAAACTATTGTGAAGGAGAAATGTTTCAAAAAAGTTATTTTTGCAGCAAATATCGAATTTCAGAAAATGAGATAGGTGTAATACCATTTCATTCACAATGGCAGTATATTTGCGAGCAAAAGAAGGTGGCGGATTATGTAAGGCACAGTGATGAAGCCAAAATGAGTGGAAAGAAATATTATTTTTTAAAAGAAGCAGAGCAGTGCATAGAAAAAATATGGAATATGGCTGAATAAAAAAAGAGATGACGCATTAAGCGTCATCTCTTTTATCTGCCTCAGCAGGTTTTTTAATATATATTTTTTCAATACGGTTTTTATCCATTTTATCTACTCGAAGTAAAATATCGTCATCTGTAATAATAATTTCATTTTTTACAGGTAAATGGTCTAATAAACCGATAAGATAACCGCCAAAGGTATCATAATCATCCGAGGTAAAGTTCAGCTTCAGCTTTTCGCAGACATCATCTAAATTGGCAGAGCCTAAAACTAAAAATTCCCGTTCGCTTAGCTGTTCAATCGGGTCTTCTTCGTCTGTATCATATTCATCTCGAATTTCACCTACGATTTCTTCTAATAAGTCTTCTAAGGTAATCAAACCGGCAGTAGCACCGTATTCATCTAATACAATTGCTAAGGAGATAGAAGATTTACGCATTTCCATAAATAGTTCTGCGGTATTCTTATGTTCGTAAGTAAAATATGGTTCACGAATGATGGTTCTGATATCGAAATTTTCACGGTCTGCACAAAGTAATATATCTTTCATATTCAGTATACCAATTACATTATCCGTATTTTCTTCATACACAGGAAGACGGGTAAACATATTGTCTTTAAAAATGGTAATTAATTCTTCATAAGAATTATTAACATCGGCAAATACCATATCGATTCGTGGAACCATAACTTCTTTTGCCTGTGCATCACCAAAATCAAAGAGATTGTTAATCATTTCATGTTCTTCGTCTTCAATAACGCCTTCTTCTTTGCTTACGTCGATAATCGTAAGCAGTTCTTCTTCGGTCATCTGCGTGTCTGCATCATCGGCCTTTACACCAAGCAAGAATAAAAATCCCATCGCAAGTTTGTTAATAATGAAAATGACAGGTGTCAAAATTTTCATTATTAAGCTGATTGGTGCAGAGAATAACATTGCCAGTTTTTCAGCGTGAATAGTTGCAAGTGTTTTTGGAGAAATCTCACCAAAAATCAAAATTAAAAATGTAAGTACACCGGTAGCAACACCGGCACCTGCACTTCCTAAATGTTTAATTGCTAAAGTCGTAGCAATTGAAGAAGCAGATAAGTTTACAACATTGTTACCAATCAAAATGGCACTTAAAAGTTTTCCGGAATCTTCTGTAATCGTAAGTACACGGTTTGCTGCCTTGTTTCCGTTTTCTGCCAGAGAGCGGAGACGGATTTTATTCGCTGTCATAAGGGCTGTTTCAGCAGAAGAAAAAAATGCTGATAAAATAAGTAAAATAACTAAAATAATAAACTGAGCTATATCACTCGTATCCAAAAATAAATCACCTCAAAAATCTTTCTAAAAAAATGATTGTAACTATTCAGAACTAAGCTTGAAAATTTTTTGAATTTCCGAACGGTTGGCTTCCCATCAAAGAAATTTGCAAAAAACAGTTCTTTTTGAATTTCTGAAAAGTTTTAACAGTTCAGACATATACAAAATATACATATATTTCTCGTATACAAAGAAATTGGTATATTTTGACACGACCGAACTGTTAAAATAATTGCCTTAAATCTGAATAGTTACAGATTATTGTTCTACACTATAGTTTGGAGCTTCTTTTGTGATATGAATGTCATGTGGATGACTTTCTTTTAAAGAAGCTGCTGAAATTTTAACAAACTGTCCTTTTTCTTTTAAATCTTCGATAGTTGGACAGCCACAGTAACCCATACCGGAACGAATACCACCGATTAACTGGAATACGGTATCTTCTAATGTTCCCTTGTATGCAACACGTCCTTCTACACCTTCCGGAACAAGTTTCTTTGCATCTGTCTGGAAGTAACGGTCTTTGCTGCCGTTTTCCATAGCTGCGATAGAGC
>CAYMHX010000124.1:0-6955 GCA_964390325.1 uncultured Roseburia sp.
ATTATACACCGGTAATCGGAGATGCGATTGATTTACAGCGTTTTGGTGAAATTGGTAAAAAAGGCGTACTGGCATTGATGTGCGACAGTACCAATGCAGAAAGACCTGGATTTACCATGACAGAAAAATCAGTTGGAAAAACAATTAATCAGATTTTTGAGGACCATGCTGATTCCAGAATTATCATTTCTACCTTTGCTTCTAATGTAGACCGTGTCCAGCAGATTATTAATGCGGCTTATAAGAATGGACGTAAAGTAGTAGTCGAAGGCAGAAGCATGGTAAATATCATTGGAACAGCCAGTGAATTAGGTTATATTCATATACCTGAAAATACGTTAATAGAAATTGAAGCATTGAAAAATTATCCTGATGAACAGCAGGTCATCATTACCACAGGAAGTCAGGGGGAGTCGATGGCGGCATTATCCCGTATGGCATATGGGGTTCACCGTAAGATTACGATTAAACCGAAGGATACGATTGTTTTTAGTTCTAATCCGATTCCGGGAAATGAAAAAGCTGTTTCCAATGTCATCAATGAGTTAGCAAGAAAGGGTGCAAATGTAATTTTTCAGGATGTACATGTGTCAGGTCATGCGTGTCAGGAAGAAATTAAGCTGATTTATTCCTTGTTACATCCAAAATATGCTATTCCGGTACATGGAGAATACCGTCATTTGATTGCACAGGCAAAGATTGCAGAAAGTCTTGGTATTGATAAGGAGAATATTTTCATTCTTTCTTCAGGTGATGTATTAGAAATGGATTCCGAAAGTGCAAAGGTAAGTGGCAGAGTGCATACAGGCGGTATTATGGTAGACGGTCTTGGAGTTGGAGATGTAGGTAATATTGTACTTCGCGACCGACAGCATTTAGCAGAGGATGGTATTATTATTGTAGTAATGACATTGGAAGCAGGAAGCGGTCAGGTATTGGCAGGACCGGATATTGTTTCAAGAGGGTTTGTTTATGTTAGAAATTCGGAAGGTCTGATGGAAGATGCAAAACAGATATTATATGAAAAAATGCAGTATTGCATGGATAATAATATTACAGACTGGAGCAGAATTAAGACGGAAGTAAAAGATGCGTTAGGAGAATTTGTCTGGAAAGAAACCAAACGCCGTCCAATGATTATGCCGATTATTATGGAAGTTTAGTAATTATGAAGGTACGGAATAGTTAAAAAGTGTAATGATTGGAAAATGGGATTTAGAGAACTAGAGGATAAAATTTTATGAGTACAAATAATAAAGCAGTAATGCGTTTTGTAAAGATTAGTTTTTCAATATTGGTAATCTTAGTTGTTTTTATAGGTACGTTTAAGGCAAGTACATTTTGCTATGAATTTGGATATCGTATTTTTACGGAAAAGCCTATGGCAGAAGAACCTGGAATGGATATTGTAATTACGATAGATAAAGGAGATTCTATTTCTGATATTAGTCAGGAATTAGAACAAAAAGGATTAATCAGAGATGCATGGTTGTTTACAGGGCAGTATTATTTATCGGCCTATGTGGATGAACTTTTACCTGGCTCTCATCGATTAAATACTTCTATGACAGCAAAAGAAATGTTGGTTGCAATGTCTACAATGGTAGAAGAAGATGCAGAAGTGGAGAATGAATAAGTGATAGTAGATGAAAGATTGGTAACTTTTATCAATTCTTTTGATAGTGGAAATACGGAAGAATTAGAGCAGATAGAAAGAGAAGCGATAGAAACCTATGTACCAATTATCCGAAAAGAAATGCAGGGATTTTTAAAATTACTGCTTGCAATGAAAAAACCTGCAAGGATTTTAGAAGTCGGCACAGCAATCGGATTTTCTGCGATTTTAATGGCAGAATATAATCCGGTGCCTTGTCAGATTACAACAATAGAAAATTATGAAAAACGAATTCCAATTGCTCTTGCGAACTTTGTAAGAACAGACAAACAGGAGCAGATTACACTCTTAGAAGGAGATGCAGCAGAGGTATTAAAAACGTTGGAAGAACCGTTTGATTTTATTTTTATGGATGCAGCAAAGGGGCAATATGTACATTTTATGCCAGAGGTATTAAGGCTTTTGAAAAAAGACGGAATACTTGTATCAGATAATGTGCTGCAGGATGGGGATATTATAGAGTCCCGATATATTGTAACAAGAAGAAACCGCACGATTCATAAGCGGATGCGGGATTATTTATATCAGCTGACACATCACAAAGATTTGGTGACATCCATTTTGCCAATCGGTGATGGAATTACAGTCAGTGTAAAAAAATAGAAAGGTGTTAGCTTATGAAAAAGAAACCGGAATTAATGATTCCAGCAAGTAGTCTGGAAGTTTTAAAAATTGCAGTCATGTTTGGTGCAGATGCGGTATATATCGGTGGAGAGGCATTTGGACTTAGAGCTAAAGCAAAAAATTTTACCTTAGAGGAAATGAAAGAAGGCATTGCATTTGCTCATGCTAATGGAGTAAAAGTATATGTAACAGCAAATATCTTAGCACATAATAGTGATTTGGAAGGCGTTCGTGAATATTTTAACGAATTAAAAAAAATCGGACCAGATGCATTAATTATTGCAGACCCTGCCATTTTTATGATTGCAAAAGAGGTGTGTCCTGAAATTGAGCGTCATGTCAGTACACAGGCAAATAATACCAATTATGGAACATATTTATTTTGGCATGAACTTGGTGCAAAGCGTGTGGTAACTGCGCGTGAGCTTTCAATACAAGAAATTAAGGAAATTCGTTCACATATTCCGGATGAATTAGAGATAGAAACCTTTATTCATGGTGCAATGTGTATTTCTTATTCAGGAAGATGTTTGCTTTCCAATTATTTTACTGGCAGAGATGCCAATCAAGGAGCATGTACTCATCCTTGCAGATGGAAATATGCAGTTGTAGAAGAAAAACGTCCGGGTGAATATTTTCCGGTTTATGAAAATGAGCGTGGTACCTATATTTTTAATTCCAAGGATTTGTGCATGATTGAGCATATTCCGGATTTAGTAGATGCAGGAATTGACAGTTTTAAAATTGAAGGAAGAATGAAGACGGCATTGTATGTAGCAACTGTGGCAAGAACCTATCGAAAAGCAATTGATGATTATTTTACATCACCAGAAATATATCAGAAAAATATGCCGTGGTATTTGGACCAGATTTCTAATTGCACTTACAGACAGTTTACAACAGGCTTCTTTTATGGAAAACCTTCCGAAGAAGCACAGATTTATGACAGCAATACTTATTTAAGAGAGTATACTTATTTGGGAATTGTTGGAGAGCAGAATGAAGAAGGACTCTATCAGATTGAACAGCGTAATAAATTCTCGGTTGGAGAAGAAATTGAAGTAATGAAACCAAACGGAGAAAATATCGTAGTGACGGTAAAGGAAATCCGTGATGAGAAGGGTGCTAAAATGGAGTCTGCACCACATCCACAGCAGCTTCTTTATATTGATTTGGGACAGCCTTTAGAGATGTATGATATTCTGCGAAGAAAAGAAGAATAAAGAGGAATGAATCATTACGCGAAAATTACGAAGGGAAAGGTAACGGTTATGAGTAAGGAGAAATATGTTGCATATGTAGGTACTTACACACATGAAAACAGTGTCGGAATCCATATCTATGATGTAGATGTAGAACAGGCAAGCCTGATAGAGAAAAAGGTAATTCCGATTAATAATCCGTCAAATCTGGTGATTTCTAAAAACAAAAAGTTTTTGTATTCCATTGCAGATGAGGGAGTAGAAGCTTTTAAAATTTTAGAAGATGGTGATTTGGAATCTATGAATCGCTCAGGTATTGGTGGTATGAGAGGATGTTATTTAGAAGTAGATGATGAAAACCGTTATTTATTCGTAGGAGGACATCATGACGGACGTGTGAGTATGCTTTCTTTGAATGAAGATGGAAGTCTGGGGAAAATTGCAGATGGAGTTTTTCATAAAGGAATGGGACGTATGATGATACCTGGAAATACAGAAGGGCATGACCTTGTGCAGCATAATTATATCCCTCATGTAGATTGCGTGAAACTCACACCTGACCAGAAGTTTTTATGTGCGGTGGATAATGGCTTAGACCATACAAAGGTTTATCGTGTAGATTATGAAAGAGGAAAATTAAAATTAGCACATATTATCCGTGGTCAAATGCAGTCAGCACCGAGAATGATTCGTTTTTCTTTGGATGGTAAATATGCTTATATTTTATATGAAATGGAAAATATAATTGAAGTATACAGTTATGACGGCAGAGAAAATGTTCCTGTATTTGAAAAAATTCAAACAATTTCGACAATGGCAAAAGGTGATAGTTATATTTGTGCAGCTTCTGGTTTAGAGGTTTCTCCTTCGGGTAAATACTTATATTGCAGTAATTCGGGAATTAATTCCGTAGTCTGCTATGAAATTGACAAAGAAACAGGAATGCTATCCGTAGTATTTAATACTAGAGTAAACAGCGATTATCCGAAGGTAATAGCGATTTTACCAGATGATGAACATTATTTGACCTTAAACAATGTATCTAATGCCATTATGGTGTATAAAGCAGAGTATGAGAAGAAATATTCACTGTGGAAGGGAAAACCGATTAAAGTCGATAAGCCGAATTGCATTAGTATTATGAAATTGTGTTGTTAGTCATTTATTATTTTACTGTAAAAAATAGTTTGTTTTCAGAAAAAGAATGTGGTATAGTGATATCACATTCTTTTATCATTTGTAACGATTTAGAATTGTTACTATCAGTTATAAAAAATATTGAGGTACATTTTTGGCATATCTAAATGTCAGTTTTTCAGAAATGAATATCTGAGTTTGTCTGAATTGTTTTTCACAAGTAAAAGTATTTTAGGTTATATAGGTGATGACCCCAAATTGCCTTACAAAAATAACATTACAATCATTATAAAAAATAAAAAACAGGTTGACAAGAAAACAAAAGTATATTACTATTATAACATGGAAACGAACAAATGTTCACGAACGTAGATTCGCATGGAGGGAAATATGGCAAAGGAAGATAAATTAAAAGCGCTGGACGCAGCGATATCACAGATTGAAAAGCAGTATGGTAAGGGTTCAATTATGAAGCTCGGAGATAATGCAGCACATATGAATGTAGAAGCGATTCCAACAGGCTCATTAAGCCTTGATATTGCATTGGGATTGGGTGGATTTCCAAAAGGACGTATTATTGAGATTTATGGACCTGAATCCAGTGGTAAGACAACAGTAGCATTACACGCAGTAGCAGAAGTGCAGCGCAGAGGCGGTATTGCAGGTTTTATTGATGCAGAACACGCATTAGACCCTGTTTATGCAAAGAATATCGGAGTAGATATTGAGAATTTATATATTTCACAGCCTGATTGTGGCGAACAGGGATTAGAGATTACAGAAACAATGGTTCGCTCAGGAGCGGTTGATATTATAATTGTAGACTCGGTAGCAGCACTAGTTCCGAAAGCAGAAATTGACGGAGATATGGGAGATGCACACGTTGGTTTACAGGCACGTTTGATGAGTCAGGCTCTTAGAAAGCTGACAGCAGTTATCAGTAAATCGAACTGTATTGTAATTTTTATTAACCAGTTACGAGAAAAAGTAGGTATTATGTTTGGTAATCCGGAGACAACAACCGGAGGACGCGCATTGAAATTCTATTCTTCTGTCCGTATGGATGTTAGAAGAATTGAGTCTTTAAAGCAGGCAGGAGAAATCATCGGAAACCGTACTCGTGTCAAGATTGTTAAAAATAAGGTAGCACCACCATTTAGAGAAGCAGAATTTGATATTATGTTTGGACAGGGAATTTCCAAAGAAGGAGATATCCTTGATTTAGCAGCAGAAGTAGGCGTGATAAATAAATCAGGTGCATGGTATTCTTATAATGGAGAAAAAATTGGACAAGGCAGAGAAAATGCAAAGAGCTATTTGCGAGAAAATCCACTGATTTGTGAAGAAGTGGAAGTAAAGGTTCGTGATTACTATCGTTTAGATGGTGTAGAAGAAACAGAAGCAGCAGAAGAAATGTCAGAAGAATAAAAGTGATGATTTTTTGAAGCAGGAAGCCCATTGGCTTTAGACAATGGGTAGTTCACGCGTTACTATATCATTTGATAATAAAAATGATTCGGAATGAGAGGAAAATATGGATTATCAAGTCGTATCCGTGCTTTTGCAGGATAAGAAGAAAGTAAAAATTAACTTAGATAATGGAGAATCGTTCCTATTATATAAGGGGGAAGCTGCAAAGCTTTCCCTTTTTGAAAATAAGGTTTTAACGGAGGCAGAATATCAGCAGATAATAGAGGATATTCTTGGAAAAAGAGCTGTGAAACGTGCCATGCATTTATTAGAACGCCAACAGCGTACCGAAAAACAATTAAGGGATAAATTACAGCAGAATGGATATCCTTTGGAGTGTATTGAACAGGCCTTAGATTATGTTAAATCTTATGGCTATGTGAATGATTATCAGTATGCAGTTACATATATCCGTTATCATCAGGAAAAAGAAAGCAGGCAGAAATTAACACAAAAGCTGATTGGCAGAGGCATTGATAAAGAAGTAATTGAGCAGGCATTGGAAGAAGAATTTGAAGCAGATGAAAGAACGCAGATTTTAGAGCTTTTAAGAAAGCGGAAATTTAATTCAGAAACTGCAGATGAAGCTATGCGTAGGAAAACAGTACAGTTTTTAATGAGAAAAGGGTTTAAGCTGAGAGAGATTTTGTCAGTAATGCGTTTGGAAGCACAGGATGAAATATAGTGTTTTTTTGTAATTATGAAGGTACTGAATAATTACGTTTTTCCTGTTTGTTGAAGAAAGCTGATTGACGTGGGAAGAAAGTATAAATAAAGTTAAAGTTTTTTATTGCCGAATATATATATAGGCGGTGATTGAAAATCACGCCTGCGCCACACGCGGTCA
>CAYMHX010000125.1:0-6929 GCA_964390325.1 uncultured Roseburia sp.
CACTTCGTGACCGCGTGTGGCGCAGGCGTGATTTTCAATCACCGCCTATATAATTCCATAATCGCCCAGAAAACTAAAAATGTTTTCTGGGCGAAAGTTCTAATTATCTCATACAAATATATACTAAATACACCGCATAAATGACTACCATAATAATTCCTTCTCTACGGTCAATCTTCTGTTTTGTCCAGCCAAGTACCCAAACAAAGACACTCATCACTGTAAGTAAAATAATGTCAATCACATTTTCCATAATAAATGCAATCGGGCTGATAGAACCTGCAATACCTAATACAAACAAGATATTAAATACGTTTGAACCAATGACATTACCCAAAGCCATATCCACTTCGTTTTTCTTAGCGGCAACTACGGATGTCACTAATTCCGGAAGACTCGTTCCACAAGCAACAATGGTAAGACCGATTAAGTTTTCACTCAAACCAAAGCCTGTTGCAATGACAACTGCACCATCTACAACAAAGTCACCGCCAAATTTAATGGCAATCATACCACCAACAATAAATACAATACTTTTCCAAACAGGAATAATTTCGTATTCTTCTTCCTCTCCGGATGCACCCGCTGCTCTTGCCTTTAAAGCACTTCTAACCATAGAAATAATATAAGCAACAAAAAGCACCAATAAAATAATGCCATCCAAACGGCTTACCGTCATTCCAAAATAACCCAATACCAGTAATAACACACCACAAGCAATTGAAAATGGGAATTCTTTCTTTAATGTATTTTTATCAATTGGTAAAGAAGAAAATACAGCACAAAAGCCTGTTACTACCATTAAGTTAAAAATATTAGAACCTACTACATTACTTACGGCAAGTGCATTCTGTCCACTCATCGAAGCTGTCAAACTTACAGCACATTCCGGAAGACTTGTTCCCATTGCTACAATCGTCAAACCAATAATAATCGACGGTACACGAAGTCTTTTTGCCACAGAAGAACTGCCTTCTACGAAAAAGTCTGCACCCTTAATCAAAAGTACAAAACCAGCTATCAGTGTTACAGCTGCCAATAACATTTCCATCATAAATTACACCTTTTCATAACTATTCTGTAACTTTTACTTCATCGTTACGAATAATTACACCTTTCCTTTCCTAAATTTTTGTTCTGTTTTTCCCTAGTTTGGCTGTTATGTCATATATTTGTACTTACCTGGTGAACTACCCTATCATCAAAAAACAAGTTCAAATCTTTTAGATAAAATAAAAAAATAAGACTCCATGTATACAAAATACTTTTTCTAATAAATTGAAAAACTACTTTGTATACATGAGTCTCATTCTTTAAGATTTGCCAGATTTCCAAATATTCTTTGTAAATCGAGATTGTTGACAAATCACGTTTTCACGCGAACTACTCCCTCATAAATTCTATCAAACATAACTACCTCACTCTACTATAAAATAGCAATTGCTCTTTGTCAAGAATTTCCACTCAATAATTCTAAAATTTCTTCTTTGGTAAAGCTTATCGCATCCATTCCTTCGCCTTCTAATACTTGTTCAGCAAGTTTGCGTTTTCGTTCCTGTATATCAATAATCTTTTCTTCAATTGTTCCCTGTGTCACTAATTTATAGACAGTCACTACATTTGTCTGACCAATTCGATGTGCTCTATCGGTTGCCTGATTTTGTACTGCCACATTCCACCAAGGGTCATAATGAATGACAATATCTGCTGCTGTCAGATTTAATCCGGTTCCTCCGGCTTTTAATGAAATACAAAAGACTGGTACATCATCATTTTGGAAATTTTCCACCATTTCCATACGTTTTTCCTTATTTACCGAACCTGTCAGCATATAATAACGAATGCCTGCTTTTTCTAAGCGAACTGCAAGACGGTCAAGCATTGTTGTAAACTGTGAAAATAACAATACCTTATGCCCGCCTTCAATTGCATTCATAATCATATCCAGACACATCTCTGTTTTCGCAGATTCACTCTTATAATCTTCATAAAGCAGGGCTGGGTCACAGCAAATCTGTCGAAGTTTCATCAGTTCGGCTAAGAACTGCATCTTATTTGTATTAAATTCTTTTTCTGTCGTCTTATTCAATGTCTGACGTAACCGTTCTACATGAGCATTGTAAAGTTCTCTCTGCTCACCTTCAATCTTAGCAAAGAGATTTTCCTCTAATTTTTCCGGTAAATCTTTTAATACATCACTCTTTAAACGGCGGAGAATAAACGGACGAATCATTTTCTTTAAACGGTCCATTTTTTCTTCTTCCTTGTTTGTAATAATCGGCGTTTCGATTTCTTCACGGAACTTCTTATACGAATATAAAAATCCCGGCATCAGATAATCAAAAATGCTCCACAATTCACTCAAACGATTTTCAATTGGTGTTCCTGTTAAAGCAAGTTTAAATGCTGCTGTAATCTGTTTTACACCCTTTGCAGCCTGTGTACCCGCATTTTTGATATATTGTGCCTCGTCGATGACCTGAATTGCAAACACGATGTCTTTATATACCTCAACATCTCTCTTTAACAAATCATAAGAAGTTACTAAAATCTGTCCATCCTTCGTAGAACGAATCAACTCCTCACGCTCTGCAATATTTCCCGAAATAATAACTCCGTCTAATTCCGGAGCAAAACGCTCTAATTCCTTTTTCCAGTTATAAACTAATGAAGCCGGACACACAATTAAAGAACGGAGACATTCTTTTTTTCCGGATTTCCATTCGTGCTGTTCCATTAACAAAAGACTGATAACCTGTAAGGTCTTTCCAAGCCCCATATCATCAGCAAGAATGCCGCCAAAGCCGTTTTCACGGAGAGTTTTCAGCCATAAAAAGCCTTCCTTCTGATAGCCTCTCATCACAGGTTTTAAAGACAACGGTTCTTCATAATCACTGTCTTCAATAGTTTTCATATTACGAACCAGTCCCTTAAAACTCTTATCTTTTTCTACTGTCAGCTTTCCGCCATTTTTTAGTACTGCATCCAAATACATCGCACGATATTTTGGTACTGCTGCTTTTCCTGATTTCAAATTGCTTTCTGTCAACTGTAAATCCTGAACCAATTCAGCCAGCTCTTGAATGCCATCCTTATTTAAGGTCAGAAAATCTCCATTTTTCAGACGGATATATTTTTTTCGTCGGTCATATTTGGTCAAAATATGTGCCAATTCTTCAGCGGATAATTCCTCTGTCTGTAAACGAAGTTCTAATAAATCCCTCTTTAAACTGACACCAACTGTTACATTTGGAGCAGAAAGCACCTTTACATTTCTAAAATTCTCTGACGTATAAATGGCCATATGCTCACTTAATCGCTGTAATCCTCCAGCAAGCAAAAAGTAAAGCATATCTTCATCTTTTGACAGAATAAAAATGGTATTTTTGATATCATTTCCATTAAAATACGGCTCTACAAGGCTTTTGATACGCATTTCTTCTGAAATATCTCTTACTTCGCCCGGTTTGATTTTTTCTAAAACATTGTATTTATTCTGTCCATAAATTGCTACTAACTTTGCACCAACCGTTGCAAAATCAGGCTTATCCAAATATAAAGCAAACTTTGGTCTTGGCGGCATATAATCAGATGTTTTAAAGTTTTCTGCTGAAATTTTAAAACATTTCTTTAAAATAGGAATCATATCTCGACAAAACGATGCTAAATCATTTCCTCCAATATAACATTCCACACCTTTTTGACGATGCATAAAGTCAAAGAAATCCGCTGCTTCTTGTTTTAATTCAGGTGCAAGACGAATGATTTTTCCATCTTCGTATGTATAATAATATTTTTTTCCATTGATAATTGGCAGATGGTCCATCCACATAAATGCACCCGCACCGACTCCTTTTAAATGAAGCCTCGGTTTACAAAATTCTTCTGCTACCTGATATTTCTCCTGAGGCTCATATCCTGTCACCATATCAAACGCTTCCTGCCCAACCGCATCAAAAAAACGGTCAAGTCCTGTGGCATCTAAATCCATCGTACGCTCATAACCTGATGTATACGCATAATAGGCATGATACTGACTCTGCCGTTTTTTATCTTCATTCATCTCCTGCATAAATGCAATCCAACGTTTTGCTCCTTCGTCAAAAGCATCAATGTGATGATAAAATTCTAATTTTTTTCCATAATGTACTCGTTCACATGTATGAATTGACTCTAAAAACGTAGAGATATTTTTCAACACATACATCGTTTCTATTCCTATTTTAAATTCTACTCTTGCATATCCATACTCCATCTGCACAAAAGGCTCTAAACGCACCTTTCCATAAATCGATTCCGGAAGCATATACTGTGCTGTCGCCCGCATCGAATATTGATTGCAAAGATTTTTTAAAGCCTGTGCTGTTTGGAAACTCTTTTGACCTTCCATTTCCTACTCTCCTCATAAAACCAATTATAATTATTCAGTATCTTCCTAAATAGTTACAAGCGTTCTTTTATTTATGTCGTAATATTATATCATAGTTCCCATTTTCCGTGTGAATTATTTTTTTAATTTATATTAAAAAATTGTAATTGTTCAGCCCACGCCATTCGCAAAGGCGACTTCGTCGCTTTTCCGTTGCTTCGCAACTAACTTTGCTCATAAACTGGCGTTCCGCTCATCAGCTCAAATGAAAAAATCATGATGCAAGCATCTGATGTTTTTCATTTTTGCTGATGGCTGAACTGTTACAAAAAATTACCTTCACTTCCGTTCCCACGTTTTCTTCACTGGTCAAAAAAATCTGTGCCTCATGCTGTGCCACAATATGTTTTACAATCGCAAGCCCTAAGCCTGTGCCTCCTGTAAGCTTTGAACGGCTCTTATCCACGCGGTAAAACCGTTCAAAAATCCTCTCCTGTGACTCTTTTGGAATCCCAATTCCTGTATCACTCACAATTAATACAGCATGCCCATCCTCCATTTCTGTTATGATTGTGACATTTCCTCCATAAAGATTGTACCGTATTGCATTACTGCATAAATTGTAAAATAATTCTTCAATCAACATCTTATTTCCATTTATTTTTGCAGAAGTCCCGCTAATTGTAATATTGACGCCATTCTTTTGGGCATTCATCTGCATATTGGATGCACATAATTTTGCAATTTCCTCCAAATCGATTTCTTCAAACTCAAGCTGTAAATCCTGCTCATCTAATTCTGATAATTTAATAATATCATTAATTAAATGTTGTAATCGCTCTGCACTTCGATGTATTTCGCTTGCAAAACGTACCGTATCTTCTCCACTCGTCATTCCATTTGCAATTAATTCTGCATAACCCGAAATAGCAGTGAGAGGCGTTTTTAACTCATGCGAAACATTTGCCGTAAATTCCTGTCGTATCTTACTATTTTGCAAAATATCCGTATGCTGAGCTTTAATAGTCGCTACAAACGGTCTCATTTCTTCATATACAACAGTTTCATCTACCATCATAATATTCTCTGCCATCTTTTCAATTGGTGCAATCAATTTTTTCGTCAGACTTTTTGCCCAAAACAAACATAATAGTAATACAGCAATACAAATTCCTATCAGTATTCTTATCATGTGTGCAATTAAAGTATAAATACTGTCACTTGCCTTCGCAATACGCAGAATCATTCCACCTTCTGTCTGCATTGCATAATAAAAGGTATGCATATTCGATGTCACTGAAACACGCAAATCTCTGCCTTCTCCCTCTTTCTTTGCCTGTACAATTTCCTGCCTGTCTGCATGATTTTCCATTTCATTTTCATTCTCTATCGAGTCATAAATAACCCTTCCATCTTCATCAATCATCGTAATTCTAAGATCATCATTTCTTAAACCATTGGAAATTTCTTCTGCTAATAATTTTGGATTTATTACAGATAACAAACAGGCATTTGCTTCTAAATCTTCAAAAATCTGTTTCTTTAAAATATCATAAAAAATAAACATGGCACATAATCCTGTTGCCATCACTGCAATTGCAGAAATTAAAATAAATTTTGCATTTATTTTTCTTTTCATTCTTCCCTCTCATTCCGAAGTGCTTGCACTGAGGAACACGAGCAAAATATCAAATTTTGCTCGTAATAAAAGGAATTTGTGACAAAAAGTCACAAATTCTTGAATAAAAAATGATTTGATAATCATTTTTTATTCTTCTATCATATATCCTACATTTCTTACTGTTTTAATGCAGCTTCCCGCTTCTCCAAGCTTCTGTCTCAATGTTTTTACATGTGCATCTACGGTTCTGGTTTCTCCTTCATATTCAAAGCCCCAAACTTTACTAAGAAGCTTATCTCTCGATACAACAATTCCCTTATTCTTTATCAAATATTTTAAAAGCTCATATTCCTTATACGTTAATTCACAATGTTTTCCACAAACTTTTACAGAATGTTTTTCATCATCCACAAAAATATTACCATATTTTATCTGTGTTTCCACATTTATATCTTTGGTACGACGTAAAAGTGCTTTCACTCTGGAAATCAACTCCATCACACCAAAGGGTTTTGTTAAATAATCATCTGCCCCACTATCTAACCCCTTAACCTTATCCATTTCTGTTGCCTTTGCAGTTACCATAATCACTGGAATTTTTGCAGTACGTTTTTCATTGCGAATTTTAGATAAAATGCTCATCCCATCTTCATCCGGAAGCATAATATCTAAAATAACCAAATCCGGTATCTGATACTCCAAACGTTTAAAAAATTCTGACCCCTTTTCAAATTCTTCCACTTCATAACCACTGTTTTTTAATGCATAATGTTCAATTTCTCTAATATTAATATCATCTTCTACGATATAAATTGCACCCATACCAATCTCCCTTCCTAAAACACTATTTGTAAACTTTCACATATTAATGCAATAAAATCTTTATTATATATAGGCGGTGATTGAAAATCACGCCTGCGCCACACGCGGTCACGAAGT
>CAYMHX010000126.1:0-6929 GCA_964390325.1 uncultured Roseburia sp.
GAAATTGCATGTTGTTCGGCAGAACGCTCTAGATTACAGAAGGGACATTCATCATTTGTGTGAAATGCGTCAATAAGCGGAATTGTTGCAAGATTTTCTTTCATAGTATTTTACCAACCCTTTCCATACTTTTCATAATTAGAATAGGATATTTTTGCCAAAAATGCAAATGTCCCTTGTAAAAAAGTAAATTTTCAAGTAATATGTATAAATAATGGGATAACTATTTTGCAATAAATTGCTCGGAAATGAGGAATAAAATGGATTTATACAGCAGCCAGATTAGCAGATTAATATCGGAATTATCTGACTTACCGGGAATTGGTACAAAAACAGCACAGAGATTAGCATTTCATATTTTAAATATGCCTGAAGAAAAAGTAAAAGGCTTATCCGAAGCAATCATAGAGGCAAAACATAAGGTACGCTATTGTAAAGAATGTTTTACGCTTACCGACGAAGACATCTGCCCGATTTGCAAAGATATGGCACGCGACCATAAGACCATTATGGTAGTAGAAAACACCAGAGACCAGGCAGCCTATGAAAAAACACAAAAATACGAAGGTGTATATCATGTTTTACATGGAGCTATTTCTCCGATGCTTGGAATTGGACCAAATGATATTAAATTAAAAGAACTTATGAAACGTCTCGAACAGGACGTAGAAGAAGTAATTATCGCTACAAACTCCAGCCTTGAAGGCGAAACCACCGCAATGTATATCAGCAAGCTGATTAAGCCTGCAGGTATCAAGGTAACACGAATCGCAAGCGGTGTTCCGGTAGGCGGAGATTTGGAATATATTGATGAAGTTACATTGTTCCGTGCGTTAGAAGGCCGGACAGAATTATAACTGAAGGAGACACTATGACAAATTTAGAACTGCAAAAAACAGCAAATGAAATTCGTAAAAGTATCATAACTGCAGTACACAGTGCAAAAAGTGGACACCCGGGTGGTTCCTTATCCGCAGCAGAGATTTTTACCTATCTGTATTTTGAGGAAATGAACGTTGACCCTGCTAACCCACAGATGAGGGATAGAGACCGTTTTGTTCTTTCAAAAGGACATACAGCACCGGGATTATATGGAGCTTTAGCAGAAAAAGGATTTTTCCCAAAGGAAGATTTAATTACATTACGTCATGTAGGTTCTTATTTACAGGGACACCCTGATATGAAAAGAGTTCCTGGTGTTGATATGTCATCAGGTTCTTTGGGACAGGGCATTTCTGCTGCAGTAGGTATGGCAGTAGCAGCCAAACTTGATAAAAAAGACTACCGCGTATACACACTTTTAGGTGACGGTGAAATTCAGGAAGGTCAGGTATGGGAAGCTGCTATGTGGGCAGGTTACAGAAAGCTTGACAACCTTGTAGTAATTATAGATAACAACAATTTACAGATTGATGGACCAATTGATGAGGTATGTTCTCCATATCCTATCGACAAAAAATTTGAAGCATTTAACTTTCATGTAATCACAATTGATGGAAATGACTTTGACCAGATTCGTGCGGCTTTTGCAGAAGCAAAAACGGTAAAAGGAATGCCAACAGCAATCATTGCGAAAACGGTAAAAGGAAAAGGAGTTTCTTTCATGGAAAATGCAGTTGACTGGCATGGAAAAGGACCAAATGATGAAGAATTTGCCATTGCAATGGAAGAATTGAAGAAAGCAGGTGAAACATTATGCCAGAAATAAAAAAAGTTGCAACCAGAGACAGCTACGGTAATACATTGGTTGAATTAGGAAAAGAACATGAAGAAATCGTAGTATTAGATGCAGACCTTGCAGGTTCTACCAAGACAGGTATGTTCCAGAAAGTATTTCCGGAAAGACATTTTAATGCAGGTATTGCAGAAGCCAACATGGTTGGCATTGCATCAGGACTTGCAGCCTGTGGAAAAGTTCCGTTTATCAGTTCCTTTGCTATGTTTATTGCAGGTCGTGCTTATGAACAGATTCGTAATAGTATAGCACATTCAGGATTAAATGTAAAAATCGGTGCTTCCCATGCAGGTATTTCTGTTGGAGAAGACGGTGCAACACATCAGTGTACAGAAGATATCGCTTTAATGCGTCAAATTCCTGGTATGATTGTGATTAATCCTGCTGATGATGTAGAAGCAAGAGCAGCGGTAAGAGCGGCTTATGAGCATGTAGGACCTGTTTATTTACGTTTTGGACGTCTTGCAGTTCCGGTTTACAATGACCCTGAAACTTATAAATTTGAAATTGGAAAAGGTGTTGTTATCAAAGAAGGTACTGATGTAACCATTTTAGCAACAGGTCTTTGTGTAAAAGAAGCTATTGAAGCAGAAGCATTATTAGCGGCAGACGGTATTTCAGCAGAGATTATCAACATCCATACTATCAAGCCGATAGATAGAGAATTGGTAGTAAAATCTGCATTAAAGACAGGAAAAGTAGTAACCGTAGAAGAACATTCTATTATCGGTGGTTTAGGAAGTGCTGTCGCAGAAGTATTATGTGAAGAAGCACCAACCAAGTTATACAGAATTGGTATTAGAGATGAATTTGGTGTATCAGGTCCAGCACTTCAATTAATTCATAAATACGAATTAGATGCAGAAGGTATTCACAAACAGGTAAAGGCTTTCTTAAAAGAAAATTAAAAATCAGATAGAATGTAACTATTCAGAGCAGTTCAAAACACTTGCTGTTTTGAACAAAAGAACATGATTCTATCGTAACTATGAGGGTACTGAATAGTTATGATAGAATCATCAACGTGCGGGTGCTTTTGCACCCTTATTTTATTTGTCGAAAAAGTTTTTTTCTATATGTCATATTTTTCCAAATTTTGCGAATTTCCTATGATAGTATGTCCTTAAAGTAAAAGCTCATGTATTGTTATTGTTCTCACTTACGCCATTTGCAAAGGCTACTTCGTTAGCTCAAATGCAAAAATCATGACGCAAGCATCTGATTATTTGCATTTTGACTGACATGTGAACTGTAACCATGTATTTACTCGCCGTCAAAAAACGGCAGAAAGGGAGGAAACTATGATAGAAATCATTCAGGAAAAGAACTGGGATGATGCAGAGGAAAAAAAGGGTCTGCCAAAAGATATTAAGCAGATGGGTACAGTAGATACAGGAGACCGTATCTACATAGAAAGTAATGCATATCAAAAAATGCATGCTTATAGTCAGTCAATGGAGAAGATGGTATATGTAATGTTAGGCTGCTTTGATGATTTTACTGGAAGTACCTGTATTTTTATTGAAGATGTCATAAAAATGAATGAGGTAGAATTTAATGGAAAACTTCCGGTTTGGAATGACGAGAGCTGGGGCTATTTATACCGTAAATTAAAGCCGGAGCACGAAAACATGATTATTGTAGGATGGGCTATAGATATTTGCGGACAACTTCCAAGCATGACAGCCCAACTGGAACGGGTACATCAGACTTATTTTGGAGGAATACACCAAATTTTACTTTTGATGGATACATTAGAGAGAGAGGAAGCATTTTTTTCTAATCGTAATGGTTATTTAAAACGTAGAGAAGGATTTTTTGTATATTATGACAAAAGCATTCCACAACGAATGAGTTCTATTGCAGATAGTTCCATTGTGGATGGTTCTATTATAGATGCAGATGTGGAAACTGGAAAAACAGAAGAAATACATGATTATAAGAAAGAGAAAGAATCGTATAGGCAGCAAAATTATAGAGATTATTTGAATCAGCGTCCTGTTTATAAGAAATCTTATTCTTCTACGATGTTATTATTGGTAGTAATTGCAGCACTCGGCTATTCTGCATTTCGTAATTATGAAAAAATGGAAACTATGCAATTAGCATTAAATCAAATGGGTGAATATCAGACTGTTATGCAGAATGATGTAGAAAACGACGAACAGGTAAAAGTTGAAGAAATTGTTGGAACAATTACACCAATTCAAACAACAGAGACACAGCAGTCTGTTGCTTCTACACAAAATGAAATAACACAGACAGAGAATAATAGTCAAACACCAGTACAAATTACAGAAGAAACCGTTTCTAACCAAGAAAACGTTCGACAAGAAAATATTTCCCAAGAAACGACGGCAGAAACCTTATCTGAATCGGAAATGTATCTTGCACAAGGTTATTATGTTGTACAACAGGGAGATAATTTAGCAGGCATTTGTAGAAAAATTTATCATACTACAGCAATCTTACAGCAGTTATGCCAAATAAATGAAATTGAAAATCCCGATGCTATTTATGTAGGACAGCATTTAAAACTTCCAAATTAAGTTATAGTGTAACTATTCAGAGCAGGTCAAAACAGTTACTGTTTTGAGCAAAAGAAAGTGATTTAAGTGTACAAAAATCCCATTGCAGTAGGCAATTTTAATGGATTTTTGTATTGTAACTATGAAGGTACTGAATAGTTACGTTATAGTTTCTATTATGCTATTTTAGTAACTATTCAGAACCAAGCTCGAAAATTGTATAAAAATATGAATTCTTGAAAAAAAGCGTGAAACTCTATCTTTGACATGATATAATATCGCAAGATATAAAGTCAAAAGAAAGTATATTGTTTAGTAGTAAAGGGATAAATGAATGACAGACATAAGAAAAAAAGGGTTTCGTACGGTTCCAAGCAAAAGCCAGAAGGAGTTTGAAAGAAGATTGAAGGAGCATCGCTTAAAAGTATTAAAGCGTACAGGAGCGATAACAATGCTTGTATTAGTTTTTCTTGGGAGTATATGGCTTTATATGTCATTACGCCAATATACAGATTACGAAATTCGGGCGAGCGTAGAACGAGCAGATACAAAGGCTACAAAGTTTGAAGAATTCCAAGGGAATATTTTAAAATATAGCAATGACGGTGCAATTTATACAGACCACTACAATGAGCGGATTTGGAATCAAACCTATCAAATGTCGAATCCAATGATAGACAAATGTGGAAGTTATCTTGTTATTTATGATAAAAAAGGAAAAGATATTTATATTTTAAATCAAACTGGATTAGTACATAGTATGGAAACGAATTATCCAATTACACAGGTTAGCATTGCTGCACAGGGAACCATTGCTATTCTAATGGACAATCAGTCAAGAGGTTTGCTGTATCTTTATGACAAAGAAGGAAATCTCTTAGTAAATGGTGCAATTCATGGAGAAAAAGGCGGTTATCCTGTGGCGATTGCTTTATCAGAAGATGCAATCAAATTGGGAGTATCCATATTGGATGTAAAAGAAGGAGTTGTACAAAGTGCATTAGCATTTTATAATTTTGGTAAAGTAGGTGAAAATGCAATTGACCATATGGTTTCTGTGAATACATACGAGGATATGTTTATTCCGGAATTAGAGTTTATAACAAACGACTGCATGATTGCTATTGCAGATACGGGGGTATTGGTTTTTGAAGGAGCAAATACTCCTTCTGAAGTATCCAGAATAGAATTAACAGAAAAGATAAATAGCATATTTTATAATAATAAATATATTGGGACTGTCAGTGAAGGAACAGAAGAACTTCCGGGAAAGATTATTCGTACTTATGATTTAAAGGGAAGAATGAAAATGGAAGAAAACACTGATATAGAATATTCTAACATAGAATTTTTAGGCGGTAATGAAGTATGTATTTATAATGAACAGGTATGTGATATTTATAAAGCAAACGGTATTTTTAAATTTCATTATGAATTTGAACAAGAGTTTTATAAAGTAATATCGAGAGGTTCAGGATTAAATTATACATTTATACTAGAGGGAATTACAGAACAAGCGAGGTTGAGATAAAGTACATATGAATTGGGTTTTAATAGCAGTAATTGTCATTTTGGCAGGATATACATTAACGGGATATGCAAAAGGATTTTTAAAAATTGTTTATTCTTTAATATCATGGATTGTGATGTTAGCATTTGTAATTTTTGCGACACCCTATATTGAAAATTATTTAAAAACAGAAACAGAACTCTATAATAAAGTGGTTGTATACTGTGAAGATACATTACGCAGGCAGGTTCAGGAAGAATTAGGGAATATGAATATCAGTGGAGTAGAAAATTCCCTTACAGAAAACGAATTATTTACCGCTATTGCAGATAAGCTTCCAGATAACCTTTTAGAAGAAGTAAAATCAAAAACATCTGAAATGACAGATGGATTAAAAGAGAAAACGAACGAAATAGCAAACGAATTAATAGAAACAAAAGGGATTTATGGAAAGACGGCTGTTGCCATAGCAGATTTGTTTTTACAGGGAGTATCAACGGTAATAGCAATGATATTAGGTGCAATAGTCTCAATATTCATTTCTCTTTTATTAGGTTTTATTGGTAAACTTCCTATCATAGGTTTTGCAAATCAAATACTTGGATTGGTGGCAGGAGCAGTGAATGGATTATTGATTATATGGATTGCATTTTATCTTGTTACAGTAATGAGTACAACAGAACTGGGAAGTATGGTTATTTCACATATATATGCAAGTCCATTCTTAATATATATATATGAAAATAATGTGCTGCTTTCTATACTGATGTAATAAATTAAGTAAGAACCATATTGTATTTCCGTAATACTATAGTTACATTTAAAGAATTTTTACAGCAATTAGAATTTGTTCATCTAAAATAAAACTTGAAAACAATAGATGTAGTGGTCACAGATAACTTTAACCACTACATCTATTATTTTGTAAAAAAAGAAAAAATAATAAAAAAATAGGTTGACAATCATACCTAATAGTGTTATTATAATCTTCGCCCGCTAGAAACGGTGGGCAAAATAAAAACAACAGTTTAATCAATGATTAATAACAGGTTGTTAAAAAATAAAAAAAGTTGTTGACAAACAAAAGCACTTGTGATAAAATAAACGAGTTGCTGAAACGCAACAACACGATGTTGAAAAACATCAAAAAATAAAA
>CAYMHX010000127.1:0-6928 GCA_964390325.1 uncultured Roseburia sp.
AGGCACAGATTATCATGTTCCCGGGCGGATTCTCTGCCGGTGACGAACCGGAAGGTTCTGCAAAATTCTTTGCGACAGCATTCAGAAATGCAAAGATGACAGAAGCTGTGAATAAGCTTTTGAATGAAAGAGATGGTCTTGCACTTGGTATTTGTAATGGTTTCCAAGCATTGATTAAATTAGGATTAGTGCCATATGGTGCAATCAGACCACAGACGGTAGATTCTCCTACTTTGACATACAATACCATTGGTCGTCATCAGAGTAAGATGGTTTATACAAAGGTTGTTACAAATAAATCTCCATGGTTAGCTCAAGCTGAGCTTGGAAAAGTATATTGTAATCCGGCTTCTCATGGTGAAGGACGTTTCGTAGCACCACAGGAATGGGTAGATAAATTATTTGCTAACGGACAGGTTGCAACGCAGTATGTAAATGAAGCAGGCAATCCAACCATGGATGATGAATGGAACATCAACGGCTCTTATGCAGCAATTGAAGGTATCACAAGCCCGGATGGTCGTGTACTTGGTAAGATGGCTCATTCCGAACGCCGTGGCAGAAGTGTAGCAATTAATATTTATGGTGAGCAGGATATGAAGATTTTTGAATCTGGTGTGGCTTACTTTAAATAAAATAAAGTCGCTATATAAAGGCACTCTCCTTTATCTCCAAAAGGCAAAAAGGGACAGCCTAGAGAACAGAATAACGAGATAAGAAAACAGACCTTGTAGAGAGAAATTATTTCTCCTATAAGGTCTTCTTATGTATGTGGTTACTGTTCACAGAGCTATCAGACATTTACTGTCGGATAGCGAAATAGCATGATTCAGGAGTTGATTTCTGCTTCGCGAAGCGAATTTGCATGCAGAAATCAATAAGTTACTGGTCACGTGTGAACAGTAACTGTATGTGAGTAATTACAATATTATTTTAGCTAAAAGTATTGATGAAATCGTACGAATTGTGTATAATAATAGTATGAAGAAAGGATGTGATTTGATGTCAATTACTGCAACGGAATTAAAAAATAACTTAGGGAAATATTTGTTATTATCTGCAACAGAAGATATCTTTATTACAAAGAATGGAAAGGTAATTGCGAAATTGACAAATCCATATCAGGACAGAGTGGAAACTGCAAAATCATTATTTGGTATTCTTCCTAAGGATGCTAATTTAGAAGATACAAAAGCAGAGAGGTTAGGTGCAAAGTAAATGAAGATTCTTGTAGATACAAATATTGTCATTGATGCACTTACTTCAAGAGAACCGTGGAATGAAAGTGCGGAAAAGATATTTCTTCTTGGTGCAAATCATATAATAGATATGTATATTACAGCAAGTTCTGCAACAGATATTTATTATATTATTAGAAAGTATTTGCATGATACACAGGCTGCAAAACAGGTTATGGGAAAATTGTATTCTCTTATGAGTATATTAGAGGTGACTGGAACGGACTGTGTGGAGGCTATTGCTTCACCAATTGCAGATTATGAGGATGCAGTTATGGAAAAAGTAGCATCAAGAAAAGATATGGATTATATTGTAACTAGAAATATCAAAGATTATCAAAATGGTAGTGTAAAAGCAATTTTACCAGATGATTTTGTTAAATTGATGGAAAAGGAATAAAAGAAACAAATTTTTATGCAGGAATCAATCGTTGCTAGTAACGAAGTGAACAGTAAGTAAATTATTTCGTAATTATTCAGTACCTTCATAATTACGATACAAAAATCTATTAAAAATTGCTTTGCAATGGGATTTTTGTACTCCTGAATCACTTTCTTACGCTCAAAACAACAAGTGTTTTGAACTGTACTGAATAGTTACATTATTTCTAAGAAAGAGGAAAGGCTGTCGATAAATTCGGCATACCTTTCCTTTCTTTTTCATTAGATTGTGGTATTCACTCCATTGATAGCTGCGTGTTCATTTTCTTCCATAGGAATGACAAGACATTTTTTTCCATCAATGATTTGTGAATGAATTTGTGCTGCTTTTTCTGGCTTTACACGGAGAATGACATCGTAGGTTTTTACAACTGGAACGTCATCTTCGTCATGACTTTCTGTGACAGGAATGGAACGGGTTTCTTCTAATTGTTGTTTTAAATTTTCTACCTGTCCCATAAGCTCTAAACGGTCTTTTCGTTTGGCATTTGCTTCTACGAGTTTTGGGTCAGCAAGATAATCTGCGGTTGGAAGGTCTTCGGAAGAAAATGCTTCTTCGTAATATTTTTTAATGGCAGAAGTCTGTTCGTAATCCAGACCGCTTTCAGTAAGTACTTCTTCGATTGTAGAAGAAGTCATAATTACAGGAATTGGCTCGACATCTTCTTCCACAGGAACATCAATTCTATCAAAAATATTTTCGTGGATATCCATATATAAGGCATCGCTGGTTTCATCATCCGTTCCAATAACATCACGGACAATGTCTTGGAAGGTCAATTTTTTCTCGGTGGCAGTCATACGTGGATTACAGCCTAAGCCATTTTCCATAAATTCGGAATGTGGTGCTTTGGTATCTTTTGTGTAAAAAATAACAGAATGAATATCGCTGCTTCGGTCACTAAAAGCAGGGAATACAAAACCGGTGTCAGGAACGCCCACCACCCAGTCACGAACACGAGGTCCGATACGGTTATCGTCGGATAAATAGCCAAGTCCCGGTTTGCTGAGTGTCACAGGACAGATAGCACAGAGCAGATACTCGTATACTTCTTCGGATTCGTCTAATTTATTGTTATCTGTTGTTTTGGTCATAACGTCATAGGCATCATGGAAGATTAAAATTAGATAGTTACCCACATAATCATAAGTTTCAATGACATGGTCGTAAAAAGTATCTAAAAGAGCATCATTTTTTAATTTGCTTTCACGCAGACCTAAAAGAAATTGTTGTCTGCCGCCTGTGGCTTCTTCAGCGAGTGGAAATTCCAGTTCTAAAAGCTGATTGCCGATGTGACCGGATAATACCTTTTTGGCAAGGTCTAAGTATTTAAAAAATTCTTCATCATCTAAGTTTAAAAAGGTTTCTTCGATTTTTGTCACTTTATTTCGGTCAGCATCCACATAACAGCCACACACTCTGGTAAAAGTACAGCCGTTTTTACTCATACGTTTTTTTAATTCGGAAATGTCTTTTTTATTCATTTATGTAACCTCATTTATATTTGTAGTAGTATTTCAAGACCCTCTCCAAGGTCTAAAAATTATCGTTACGAATTATTATAAGCATATTTCATTTTATCTGCAAGAAAAAATAGTTCTTTATTTAGAGTTTAAGAGAGATTGCGTTACAAAAACCGTAAATTTTTCTTAGAGATTGAAAGTGTTTATGAAAAATGTGAAAATCGAGAGCAGAGAAAGCATAGAAAACAGTTTTATTTAAAAAATGGAATGACAGAAATGAAGATAATGGTAAATCTCTTTGGTACCAATATGGAAGTGTTGGGATATCAATGTAAATTGGATTTTGAAACTTATCGGTCTGTCTATGAATATGCGTATGGAAAAGGTATCTTAAAAAATGTAAAAAAGAAGGCTGCAAACAGTTAAAATAAAATTATAAAACTATACAAGATAGTGTTGAATTTTATAGAAACCATGATAGAATAATGAGAAAAAGGAGAGTTGTTTGAAATCATCAGCAAGCTTCGCGAAGCGAATTTGCATGCAAAAATCAATGAGTTACTGGAACGGAGTGAACAGTAACAAGTAAATAAATGTTCTTGTAAAAATTTATAAAAAATTCACCCAATTTCTATAAATAAAGTGTATAATAGAAAACATGAAATCTCATTGGTTGATTTTTAAAACATATTAAGAGGATATAAAAGATAAAGGAGGCTTTTATGAGTCAGGAAAAAGTAAATCGTTATAAAGAGGAAAAAAGAAATCGTAAAGCCAATATGGCGAAAGAGAAAAGAAATCATATATTAAGTGTCATTGCAGGTCGTCTTGCAGCCGTTTTATTGGCAGGTTGGATTGGCATGTCAGCTTACAATATGTATCAGGCAAATAAGCCGTTAGAAACAATTTATGTAGATATGACAGAGTTAACGGATTATATGAATAATTTGTAAGTCGTGTTGTGATTGTGAAAACATAATTTTTTTAGGCATAGTTAATAGAAATATTGGCTATGCCATTTTTTTTGATTATAAGCAGGAAACAAAATATTCGATGCTTCAAATATTTTGTTTGACGCAATAGAAAAATGGTGATATAATATAGGATGACATGGTAAAAAGGAGAATTGTAAATGAAAGCTTGTTATAATAAGTTGTTAAAAATATTAATTGATAAAAAAATGACGAAAACAGATTTGCGTCAACAGGCTAAAATCAGTAGCAGTACACTTGCAAAAATCGGAAAACAAGAGATGGTTAGTTCAGATGTTCTTGTTAAGATATGTAATGTATTAAAATGCGATATTAGTGATATTGTAGAATTGGTTAGAGATGAGAATGAGGAATTTGTTGTTGAAAATGACCCGAATAAACTGAAAGTTGTTTCTATGTTCTCAGGAGCAGGTGGAATGGATATAGGATTTATAAATGCAGGATTTGAAATTATATGGGCAAATGATTTTTTTGAAGAGGCAGTTAATTCATACAGAAAAAATGTGGGAAGGCATATTGTACATGGTGATATTACGAAAATATCTAGTGATAATATTCCGGATAATCCAGATGTTGTAATTGGTGGTTTCCCTTGTCAAGGATTTTCTGTGGCTAATACAAGACGTTCCATGGAAGACAAGCGAAACTTTTTATATAAGGAAATGCTTAGAGTGATTTCTGATAAGAAACCTAAGTTTTTTGTTGCGGAAAATGTAAAAGGTCTTTTATCTATGGAAGGTGGGAAAGTATTTGATATGATTAAGTCAGATTTTGAAAACCTAAAAGATAAAGATGGAAAAGTAATAGGCTATAAGGTTGATGCATGTATTTTAAATGCGGCTGAATATGGTGTTCCACAGGCTAGAGAGCGAGTAGTTATTATAGGTAATCGAATTGGAGTGTCTAATCCATATCCAGTGCCAACACATTATATAGAGGGAATTTCTAAAAGTCAGGAGGGTTTATTACCAGCAATAACAACAGAGCAGGCAATCGGATTTCTAGCAGATAAAAAATTGACAAAAAAAGGAATTTATGTAAGTCGTAAAGAATTAGAAAGGCATATAAAGGAAACTCGTTTGCAGGATGTAGAAGGTTTTTATTCGATATTAGGTATAGATAAAGATACCGAAGAAGTTGTTATTAAGAATCATATTGCTTCTGAAAATGTAGCAGATACATTTTGGGGACGTAAATATGAAGTAAATCAACATGATATATGCGATTATCTAAAATTTTGGAGAGACAAGTCAGGTTGGACAACTAAGCGAGTGGATGAACATTTTGGTTATTCTTATACAGCGGGACATTGGTTCAGAAAAGATAATAATTCAGGCAGTATTCCAAAACCAGAAGATTGGTGGGAATTAAAAAAGATTTTTGGTTTTGATGATAAGTATGATGAAGTAGTAACAACATTAGTGGAAAAGGAAATTAAATTTGAACAATCTTTAAGGATTACAAATTGGGATAGACCAAGTGACACTATTACTGCAACTAGTCCGGAAATCCACATTAATAAAAAACGTAGACTAAGTGCTAGAGAATGTGCAATATTACAAACTTTTCCTATTGAATATGAATTTACAGGAAGTTTAAATAAGATGTATACACAGATTGGAAATGCGGTTCCAGTTAAATTAGCTACTAAAATTGCAATAGGTATATATGAAGCGATAAAACAGTATGATACTCAAATGAATGAATAATTTATTACAAAGAAACACACGAGAAAGAAATCAAACTTTCTCGTGTGAGATAAAAAATGAGTATTTTTGAGAAAACTCAAATAATCTCTTTATTCTTGAATCTCTGGGTCAAAATTTTTAAGATAAAAATCTAATTTCTTTTTTACATACGGGGTCATCTTTGGATTTTTATGGATTATGCGTACACGCTTTTTATCTCCTTCAAGTAGTTCAAAGGTAGGGACTTGGCTGAAATTATATCTTGCTTTTCCATAGGTTTTACCAGCTTTTAAAGGTTTGGAACCGTAGTATTTTTGTAATTTTCCGTTTGGCATACTCATAATAGAAATTAGTTCACATTTTTTAGTGACAGAACTATTAAGTAAACATACAAAATACGTTAGTGTAATTTTTTTATCTCCATTGGATTTTGTGTAATAAGTAGGTAAGTTAGGAGAATATTCTTCTTCATATTCATTATATTGCCCAGCATTTTTTATAATTGTTCCAGCATAGGAGTTTTGATTTTCACCAACAAAAATACAAGTGTTGAAATCTCTAATATTATCTTGTTTAGTTTTACCTTCGCTAGTAGTAACACTCTTTAAATCAATATGTATATAAGCATCTTCGACTTCAAAGAACAAATCAGAACTAACGGGACAAGAGTTTGGCTGTCCAGCAATCTTTCCGTTAAGTAATGCATAAACAATTCGTTCACTTCCTACATCAAACTGCGAAATACCACCATTTTCGTTTCCATATAAACCTTCCCAGTCGTTACGAATATCTTCCATTGATACCAGTCCTTTAACAATTTCATCTTCTACGAATTTTAAGAAGTACCAGTATTTCATTAAATATTTATGTTCTAATTCTTCGATTTCTTCCAGAGATATATTGGAATTATCAAATGCCATATCAATTTCTCCTTAATAGTGTTTAGTATTATAAGTTAGTGAAATAATTGTATCAAAAATTTTTTGCAATGTAAAGAAAGAATAATGGTTGATAGAACAAATGTTTTGATATAAACTAGTTGTTTTTTTGTTTCCCAAGTAAAAATGGTGCATAATGATTGATACCATAAATCGCACCTATTTCT
>CAYMHX010000128.1:0-6877 GCA_964390325.1 uncultured Roseburia sp.
AAGAATGATATTGCTGTTAAAAAATTAACAAGAAATAAAATATTTTGCAAATATAGAAATAGAGTAACTATTCAGAGCAGTTCAAAACACTTGCTGTTTTGAATAAAAGAAAATGATTCAGGTGTATAAAAATCCATTAAAAATAGTTACATACAAAGTGAATAAGTATATGAAAAAGAGAATACGAAACGAGAGAGAAAATGAAAAGTCCAAAGAATTTAATTCTATATAAAAATTTTGAAAATGGAAAACTGTTTTATGATTTTGCATGGATTATGGAAAATTATAACAGTGAATATTATAATAGAGAGGATATTGAAGCACTTTTATTTGAGTGTTTAAATCAATTAATGGAGCTGGCAGTCAGTCATGGATTTGAGGGAAATCTTTGGCATAATTTTTTGACATTTTTGTTAGTAAATAATGAAAATGCTTATAGTAAAGCCTGTGAAATCAGAGGAGAAGTAGAAGGTTCTTTAAATCAGATTGTTTTGCATGATTTTGCAATTATAAAAGAATATTTTGACTTTGATTTTAAGATATTTGAAACATTATCCTGTGAATGTATACAGGCAATTATGAATTATGAAGGAATGTCAGGTAGTGGGAGACTGTTTAATAAACGTATTCGTAATCGAATTTTAGAGTTAAAGGATAAATTAGAAAAGTCTACGAGTGTAGAGGGATTTAAAAATGCTGTAACCGGGTTTTATAAGGATTATGGTGTTGGAAAACTAGGGCTTCATAAAGCATTTCGAGTAAATCATAAAGAAGGAGAACTGGCAGAAATTGTTCCAATCAGTAATATTGCACATGTTCATTTGGATGATTTGGTGGGGTATGAAATTGCAAAACAAAAGCTGATTGATAATACAGAAGCATTTTTAAAAGGAAAAGAGGCAAATAACTGTCTGTTGTATGGAGATGCAGGAACAGGAAAATCTACTAGTATCAAAGCAATTGCAAACCAATATTATGACAGGGGATTGCGTTTGATTGAAATTTATAAGCATCAGTTCTGTGATCTGAATGATATCATTACGCAGATTAAAAATCGCAACTATAAATTTATTATTTATATGGACGACCTGTCATTTGAGGAGTTTGAAATAGAATATAAATATTTAAAAGCAGTGATTGAAGGAGGGTTAGAAAAGAAACCAGAGAATGTACTGATTTATGCAACTTCAAACAGACGGCATTTAATTCGGGAGAATTTCTCTGATAAAGAAGAAATCCGTCAGGATATGCATACTTCAGATACAGTGCAGGAGAAATTATCATTGTATACAAGATTTGGGGTATCCATTTACTTTGGTTCTCCGAGCAAAAAAGAATTTCAGGTTATTGTAAAAGAATTAGCAAAACGTTATGAACTTAAAATGCCGGAAGAAGAATTGCTTTCAGAAGCAAACAAATGGGAATTATCACATGGAGGTCTTTCAGGCCGTACAGCACAGCAGTTTATTAATTATTTATTGGGAAAAGGTTAAAACGATGAAAATTTGTACATTTGCAGCAGCCTATATTGGTTCTTATGAAGTCAGTTTGAAAATTTTTGAGATTTCGCCGAAAAGGGGAATTCGGGAAATCGATTATGTGCGTTCTAGGATTGAATTGGGCAGGGATGCTTATTCAACAGGAAACATTGGATATGAATTGGTAGAAGCACTTTGTAACACGTTAGCAGACTATAAAAAGATTATGGACGGTTATCAGGTAGATGCATATGAGGTGTATGCAGCTTCGGTTTTGCGTGATACAGAAAATGTACTTTTTATTTTAGACCAAATTCGGATTCGTACAGGTCTTACAGTAAAGGTGTTAAGCAATTCAGAGCAGCGTTTTATCAGTTATAAATCAATAGCGATGAAAGAGGAGTTTGAAAAGCTGACACAGAAAGGAGCGGCGTTTGTAGAGGTCGGAGGCGGCAGTATGCAGGTGACGATTTTTGCAAATGGAAAAGTAGTGACGACACAGCATATTGCTCTTGGAACAATGAAAATACGGGAGCAGTTAGAACGGCGGAGTATTAATGTTAAGCAGTATGAGGAGCAAATAGAAGAATTGGTATATAAGGATTTGGAAATGTTTAAGTCTTTATATATGGAAAATGTAAAAATTAAATATTTGATTATTATTGGGGAATTTACTTCTGAGTTGGTGCATGGAATTGGAAAGAGAACCGAAGATGATACGGTGGAAGCAATCAAAGTAACTTCCTATTTAAAGGGATTTTCCGAACGCAGTGCAGAAGAAGTAGCAGAAGAATTACATCTTCCAAGTGAGTATGATGCATTATTAATTCCATATATGATAATCTTAAAATGTATGGCAAGTGGAATTGGAGCAGAGCGTATCTGGGCACCAGGCGTACATTTTGGTGATGGAATGGTTTATGACTATGCAGAACAACACCAGATGCTTAAATCAGGCCACAATTTCGATGAAGACATTATTTCGTCAGCAAGAGGGCTTGCAGAACGTTATTTGAGCTTTACACCGCATATTGATGCGTTGATTCAGATGTCACATTTGATATTCGATACGATGAAGAAAGTACATGGACTTGGAAAAAGAGAGAGGATTTTATTAGAAGTTTCTGCGATTTTACACGACTGTGGTAAATTTATCAGTGTTGCAAATGCACCACAGTGTTCGTATGACATTATTATGGCTTCTGAAATTATAGGGTTATCACATAGAGAAAGAGCAATTGTGGCAAATTCTGTCTTATATAAGACTCATAAATTGCCAGCCTATGAAGATATGCCGGAGCGTCTGCCAAGAGAAAGTTATCTGATAATTGCGAAACTTTCTGCAATCTTAAAGGTAGCAAATGCGATGGATAGAAGCCATAAACAGAAGTTTAAAAATGTGAAAGCAGCTATCAAAGGAAAGCAGTTAGTCATTACCATTGAAACGGAAGGCGATGCAAGTTTAGAAAAGACATTGTTTGATGCAAAAACAACCTATTTTGAAAATATATTCAGTATAAAACCGGTTATCAAAGAAAAACGTGTACATCTTTAAATAAATATGGAATGGTTTTTGTAATAAAGAAAAATATGGAATTGTTTATATTGTAGAAAAAATATATACATTTTAATAAATAGGAGAAGTTATGGAAAAGGAACTGAATTTAAAAAACCCTGCTTATTATGACAACAGGGAATTAAGCTGGCTGAAATTTGAATATCGTATTTTAAATGAAGCAAGAGATAGAAGTATTCCATTATTGGAGCGTTTAAAGTTTGTAAGTATTGTATCTTCTAATTTGGATGAATTTTTTATGGTTCGTGTAGCATCTTTAAAAGATATGGTTCATGCGAAATATAAAAAACGAGATATGGCCGGCATGACTGCAACAGAACAGTTAGAGGCGATTAATGAAAAGACGAAGGAATTAGTGGATTTACAGTATAGTACCTATAACCGTTCCTTAGTTCCGTTAATGCAGACCAATCATATTCGGATTATTGATAAATATGAAACATTAACAAAAGAGCAGGCTGTATTTGTAGACCGTTATTTTGAAGAAACGGTATATCCTGTCTTGACTCCGATGGCAGTGGATGCATCAAGAAGGTTTCCGTTAATTCGGAACAAAACATTAAATATTGCAGCCCTTTTGAAAAAGAAAGAGAATCAGATGGAATTTGCTACTGTGCAGGTTCCAAGCGTTCTGCCACGTATCATTCGTATTCCTGGGACAGATGCCGAAGAAAAATGTTTTATTTTATTAGAACAGATTATTGAAAAAAATATTGATAAGCTGTTTTTAAACTATGAAGTGCTTTGTGCTTATCCATATCGTATTATGCGTAATGCAGATTTGACGATTGACGAGGAAGAAGCAGAGGATTTATTAAAAGAAATTCAAAAACAGTTAAAAATGCGTCAGTGGGGCGAAGTAATCCGCTTGGAAGTAGAGCATGGCATGGATAAAAAGCTGCTTAATATTTTAAAAGCGGAGCTGAAAGTGGCAAGTCAGGATGTATTTAAAATTAATGGTCCGATTGACCTGACATTTTTGATGAAGATGTATGGAATAGAAGGTTGTGACCATTTAAGAAACGAACCGTATAAGCCACAGAGAGTACCTGAAATTACACCTGGTGAAGATATTTTTGAAGTAATTAAAAATGGTGATATTTTATTACGCCATCCATATCAAACTTTTGACCCAGTGGTAGATTTTATTAGACAAGCAGCATCCGACCCAAATGTTTTGGCAATTAAGCAGACACTTTATCGTGTCAGTGGTCATTCGCCAATTATTGCATCTTTGGCACAGGCGGCAGAAAATGGAAAACAGGTGTCGGTACTGGTAGAATTAAAAGCCCGTTTTGACGAAGAAAATAATATTGTCTGGGCGAAAAAACTCGAACAGGCAGGCTGTCATGTTATCTATGGATTGGTCGGTCTGAAGACACATAGTAAAATTGCATTGGTTGTTCGTAAAGAAGACGACGGTATCAGGCGTTATGTACATTTGGGAACGGGAAATTATAACGATTCTACGGCAAAACTTTATACAGACTGTGGTATTTTTACCTGTAATGAAGCAATCGGACAGGATGCAACGGCTGTTTTTAATATGTTATCGGGTTATTCAGAACCACCGTCTTGGAATAAGCTGACTTTAGCACCGATTTGGCTTCGTTCTAAATTTGAAAAATTGATTAAAAGAGAAATCAAGCACGCAAAGGCAGGACGTCCTGCACAGATTATGGCGAAGATGAATTCGCTTTGTGATGAGGGAATTATTAGGGCTTTATACCAGGCTTCCGCAGCAGGGGTTAAAATTCAGCTTGTGGTTAGAGGAATTTGCTGCCTTAGGACAGGAATCCCTGGTATTAGTGAAAATATTGAGGTGCGTTCCATTGTAGGAAATTTCTTAGAACACAGCCGTATTTATTATTTTTTAAATGATGGAAATGAAGAAATTTATATGGCGAGTGCTGACTGGATGCCGCGAAATTTAGACCGTCGAGTAGAGATTTTATTCCCTATATTGGATGAAAACTTGCAGCAAAAAGTGAAGCATATTTTAGAAATAGAATTAAGTGACACCTTAAAAGCGCATGTGATGAATGCAGAAGGAAATTATGAAAAAATAGACAAACGTGGGAAAGTATCATTGAGTTCCCAGCAGTATTTCTGTGAAGAAGCCATCAAAGAGGCAGAGGCTTTAATACCGGAGCATAGTAGTGTGACCAGAGTCTTTATTCCGGCAGAACCGGTTGAGTAGTTTCAATAAAATAATAAAAATATTGTAACTATTTAGAGCCAAGGCAATTTTCATAAAATGTAGGCATTTAGCTTGCTAAAATGAATACATTTTTGAAAATTTCTTTGGCGAGAAGCCAACAGCGAGGAAATTCAAAGAATTTTCGAGCTTGGCTCTGAATAGTTACAAAATATTTTATAAGATATTAACTAACGTGAGTTCGATAATTAAAAATGTTATATAAAAATGCGATATAAAAGTATAGAAAACAATTTAAAAATTCTTATTTTGATAGTAAAAATTATATTTTTGTTATATTTTTGAAATATATCGAACTCACGTTAACTAATTTTAATCTGTATATCCTAATTTTACTTTTTCTACTTTCCAAAAGTCTTCCCATTCTTTATCAGATAATTTACGTTTAAATACTCTTATTTCATAGTATTCACGCTCGCTTTTAGATGTCTGTTCCGGTGTTTCATTTTTTAATTTTTCTAAAAAATCCATATTATCATCATGACCTAAATAACTTTTTTTCATTATCAAAACCTCTAAATTTCTAAAAAATCTGTTAATTCTTTTAATGTTTTATATTGTATTTGCAACAATTTTTTTTGCTTGGTATTATTTTCGAGATTCTTTTATGGTATCTAATACGGAATAAGGAATATACAATTTTCCATAACCAACAGCCAGATTTAAGTTTGGTTTGGCTGTTCCGTGGAAATCAGAGCCACCGCTGATGAGCAAGTCATTTTTTTGTGCAAAAGCTTTCATCTGTCGTTCTTCACTTGGCGTATAGGTAGAATAGATTGCCTCAATGCCGTCTAATCCGGCTTCTTTCATTTCATCTACCATTTTTTGCAGTATCGCATCACTCATATGATAAAGCAATGGATGGGCTAAAATAGCAGTGCCTCCTGCCTGTTTTATTAAACGAACAGCATCCATAGGTGTGATTTTAAAACGATTGACATAACATTTACAATGGTCGCCAATATATTTTTCAAAAGCAGTCTGAATGGACGGAATCATACCATGTTCATATAAAAATTGAGCAATATTGGCACGAGTAATGACACAGTCCGGATTTTCAGCTTTCAGTTCTTCCATAGTGATAGAAAATCCTTCCTTTCTAAGATTTTCTACTATAATAGCATTGCGATTGTCACGAGTTTCTTTAAATTCTTTGATTTGTGATAAGAAAGTTTCATTTTCCATATCAACATATAATCCTACCACATGAACTTCTTTGCCATTATAATCGGTGGATAATTCGACGCCTGGAATTAGTTCAATTTGATATTTATTGGCAAAAGGAAGAGCCTTTTTAATACCTGAAATAGAATCATGGTCGGTGATGGCAATAGCAGATAATCCTTTGCGACTGGCTTCTGTCATTAATTCTTCTGGTGTGAAACTGCCGTCGGATTCTGTGGTATGTGTGTGTAAGTCAACAATTCTTTGATTCATAGAAACCTCCTAAAGAGAAAATATAATTGAAGTTACGATTGTTACTGGAACGGAGTGAACGTTACTTTTCACACGTCAGCCAAACACTTGCTGTTTGGCTGCGTAAGAACATGAACGTTATCATATCATAATTTTAAGAGTTTGACAAATATACTGGGAAGTGTTACC
>CAYMHX010000129.1:0-6871 GCA_964390325.1 uncultured Roseburia sp.
CCTTCTCTCTCTGATACTGTAGGAGCTGTCGCTGCATTACCATGGAAAACTGTCTGTGTATCAAGTACTGACCCATTATAATCTACGAATGTGACGGTATATTGGTTAAGTTTCTTATCAAATACAGCGTTTATTACAGTATTTTCTTTGATATTCGTCCATGTATTATCCCATTCCTTGAATACCCAAATGCCCCATTCTTCCTCTGGTCTGCTTGGTTTTTCAGGCTCGATGGCATCTTTTCCATACTCAATCTGCTGTGTAGAAATAATGTTTGTATTATCCTTAAAAATTACAGTGAACATTTTTACGGTGTATGTTGCTGTTATTTCTGCATCAGATGTGATATTCGTAAATACTTTATCCCAACCTATAAAATCATAACCTTCTCTTGTTGGATTCTCTGGTGCTATAGCATTGCCGCCATATGACACATACTGCATGTCAATAACTGATCCATCATAATCTTTGAATGTGACATTATAGGTATTGATATCATAAACTGCAGTTACGGTTTCATCCTTTTTGATATTTTCCCATGTTCCATACCATTCTTTAAAGGTGTGGCCCTCACGCGTTGGATCTGTTGGTAAAGTAGCACTTCCACCATAGGTAATTGTCTGTGTGTCAATGACTGACCCATTATAATCTACGAAAGTAACGGTATATTCGTTGATTTCATAAGTTGCAGTAATAACGGTATTTCCTGTAATGTTATCCGTTGATTTATCCCAGCCTATAAAAGTATAGCCTTCTCGTGTTGGTGCTTCTGGAGGTACTACAGCGTTACCATGTTCTACTTCTTGGACATCAAGCTCTGTACCATCATAATCTTCGAACTTTACAGTATATTTATTTGTATCATACTGTGCTGTTACGGTAATATCTTCTTCCACATTGCTGTAGTCTACATCCCAACCTGTAAAAGTACATCCTTCTCGAACTGGATCAACTGGTGCATTTGCACTTCCTTGATAATGGATTTCCTGCGTACTAAGAACTGTTCCATCGTAATCTACAAATGTTACCGTATAGTAGTTAATATCATATTGTGCAATAAACCCAACACCTGCATCAATAAAGTCATAACTTCCGTCGCCCCATTCCTTAAAGGTATATCCTTTTCGCACCGGTTCTTCTGGAGGGGTTGCACTTTTTCCATATTCTACGGATTCTTCTTTTAATACTGTTCCATCCCAATCGAGGAACTGTATAGAAAATACATCTGGCTTGTAGTATAAGGTTAAAATGACATCTTCTTTAAATTGATATGTACTCACCATACTAGAAGAAAGGTATTCATAACCAGAAACTTCAACACTTGGCTTCCACATCACGGTATGCCCTTCTTTTGACTCTACACTAAACAGAATATTAGGCCCTGCAAAATATCCAAAAGTAACTTCACTTAGAATATTTCCATCTTCATCTACAAACGTTGCATTATAGTATATTGGCTCATATATCGCTGTAAATGTCATATCTTCTGCAATAGGAAGATTTATATTACCTCCACCCCAGCCAGTAAATGTATGACCTTCACGTACCGGGTCTTCTGGAACTACAGCATAATCTCCATACTTAACCGTCTGAGTATCAATCACGCTTCCGTCCGCATTTAAGAATGTGACAGTATAAGTGTTATAGTCCTGTTCCATAATAGCATTGATGATAAGATTTTCTGTAATATAATCCCATGTATTATCCCAACCAAGAAATATCCATCTGCCCCAATTCTCTACTATTTCTGTTGGATTACCTGGATCTGTTGCACTTTCTCCATACTCAACTTCCTGTGATGAAAAAATATCATTAAATACCTTAAATATTACACTAAAGATTTTGATTCGATACTCCGCTGTTACGGTTGTATCCTCTGAAATATTACTAAAGTCTGTATCCCATCCGGTAAAATTATAACCTTCCCTTGTAGGATTTTCTGGTGCTGTTGCTCCACTTCCATATGCAACTGTCTGTTCAGAAATCTTTGTTCCATCATGGTCTTGGAATGTAACCGTATAATAATTTACATCATAGGTTGCTGTAATCTCTGTATCAGCTGTGATGTTATCAAATGACTTATCCCAACCTGTAAAAGTATGACCTGCTCTTGTGGGTTCCGTTGGTTCAAATGCAGGACTGCCATGTTCTATGGTCTGTGTTTCTATAACTGTTCCGTCATAGTTTTTGAATGTTACTGTATATTTCTTTACTTCAAATACAGCATTTACATCCATATTTTCCGTAATATTTGTAAGTTCTTTATCCCAACCTGTGAAGTTATATACTTCTAAGACAGGATTTTCTGGAGTTTCTACAGTTCCGTTTGCTTTCGAATATGCTGTATGATACAGTTCTCCATTTACATAGAAGTTTACAATATACGCATCTTCATAGCTATTTGTAGTTCTTGCGTAGGAACACACTTCACACGTGTCATAAGTAGACGTCACATATTGTAAAGTTGTCTCATCCAAATACTCTTCGCCTTTTGTCTGTTCAAAATGATTTTCACAATATAAGTTTACATTTGTTCCTTTTCCAGCAAAGAAATAATAAAAGTCTGATGCACCGTGGATATAAACATTTTCCCCCTTAGGAAGACTTGCTTTTGCTGTAGTCGAAGTAAGTGAAGTCGATTTATAGGTGCTGTCTGCTGTAAGTGCATCCACATATATATTGGTAAATGTTCTCTCTTTGCCAAATGAATCATATTTCACATTTTGTAAACCACTACCAATGTAGAGATTTGTAAATACCATATTACTTACAGTTGCACTATTGAAAACATTTTTCCCAATATGAGTAACGCTGTCTGGAATAATCAAATCTTCTTGCGTTATCTTCATGTTGTAAAATGTATAGTTATTAATTTTCTCAACTCCCTCACCCAAGCTAAAAGATGAAACTGTTGCTCCACTAAATGGGCTGTTTGTTGTAGATGCTGTCGTTGTTGGACTTACATTTTTGGCATTATACTGAAGATGACTAAAGTAAACATTTGAAAATGTATTTGTATTGATTATTTCAACATCTTCACCAATGGTCACTTTTGCAGGATATGAACTTGTCCATGCATTATAGAATGCATAAGAACCTATCTGTTTTACATTAATTTCTACTTCTGTATCTCTTATATCACTATTACGGAACATATATGCTCCGATAACATCTGCCTCTTCTCCAAATTCAAGCTTATAAATGATACTTTTGTTAAATACTGGTGTAATAGAATACGAACTTGTTCCTAAACTTGCATCTGCATTGTAATATAGTGCGTTAAGTACAAGATTTCCAAATGCATTCTCTTCTACAGATGTTAGCTTTTCTCCCAATGTAAGTGTTCCTGGGTTTGAACTGCCCCACACATAAGCAAATGCACCATTACCTATTGTTTCTACATTAACAGTTAATTCTTCAAAATTAAATGTAGCCGAATAAAATAATAGTTGTGGCAGCTTAGTTACATTTGTTCCTATTTCCAACGCATTTATCGTTGAATCCTCAAAAATTGCATCTGAATTATAAACTGCATCACTATCTGCATTTGCTTTATAAATTACTTTTGCATAATTTCCATCTGTAAAAGCGGAACTGCCGAGAAAACTTACGCTCTCACCTAATGTAAGTGTTCCTGCTGTATCTCCGCTCCATAATAAGCCAAAGGCACATTCTCCAATGGATTCTACATCAATTGTTAAGTCATAGCATTTAAAATATGTCTCATAGAATGTAAACGCAGGAATTTTGGTTACATTCTCACTGATATAGATGTCATTTATCGTGGATTTACAGAAAATTGCTTCGGTATTATATGTAGACTCTCCATCTGCATTCGCACTATAGTTTACTTTTGCATATTTACCATATCCAAATGCAGTCGTACCGATGAATGATACCCTTTCTCCTAAGTGCAATGTTCCACCTTTTGTTTCAGACCACAGATATCCAAAGGCATATGATCCAATAGTTTCTACATTAATCGTTAACTCATTTGCTCCAAGTACTGCCTTATGGAATACAAAATCAGAAAGTTTCGTTACATTTTCTCCAATAATTAATGATCCAATATTCGATGTATAAAATGCACCTTCCTTATCGTAGTCCGATTCTCCGTCAGCACTTGCATTGTAGTTTACTTTTGCAAAATTAGCATAAGCGAATGCCGATGGATAGATATATGTTACTCTTTCCGTTATGGTAAGTGTCCCGGCTTCTTTACCTGCCCAAATGCCTGAAAATGCCCTCGTTCCGACTGTTTCCACATCCACAATCAGTTCATTAAAATTAAAATATGCGTCATTGAATGCATAGGCTGCAATTTTTGTTACGCTTGGATCAATCACAAGATTATCAATATTGGAATGATAAAATATGCCTGTTGGACCCGTTTCAATTTTTGTTGAAGCACTTCCCCTATAATTTACTGTTGAAAAATTATTTAAACAAAATGCTTCATCTTCGATATAGGTAACATTTTCTGTTAAAGTAAGTGTACACTTTGCATCTCCAGTCCATATTTTACCAAATGCCCCTTTTTTAATAGATGGTACATTTAACGTAAGTTCTGTAAATGGCACATAAGTTTCATAAAACATATAACTGCCAATATTCGTAACATTTGCTCCTATATTCAAGACATTGATTGTAGAATACAAAAATACACTATAACTTCCCTGCCATGCCTCTGATGTAGCATTTGTATTGAAATTTACAGCAGTATAATAGTTATGGGAAAATGCATTATCACCAATTGATTCCACAGCCTCTGTCAATGTAAGCGTTCCAGGATTCGATTCGCTCCATACACCTCGAAATGCCTGTGCTCCAATCGTTTTTACTGATAATGTTAATTCATTAAATAGAAATGTTGCTCCTTCAAATGTCCATGTATCAATATACTCTACATTATCTCCGATTATCAGGTTTCCTATCGTTGAATCAGCAAATGCAAATCCGCTTACTGTACCATAGTTGGTGGCATTCGTGTTGTAATTTAATGTTCCAATATCCATATAACGAAAGGATGCTCCAATGTAAGTAATGCTCTCTGGAATCGTTAATACTGACACGGCCACATTATTATTCATGCTTCCAATATCTGGTAAATTGATTTGAGTTACTGTATAAGAATTAATTTCAGATGGAATATTTAAAATTCCTCCGCTTGGGAATGTTGCATTATAAATCTTAGCTGTTCCATCTGAATATCCATAGTAGTAATACGATACATTATTTACAGAATCTAAATAAACAGAATCTATTTCTTGTACTACTTCTGTTTCATCTGCAAGCGGTGTTATAAGTTCTGAATGATCATCTGAACTTTCTTCCGTAATTATTTCCGTTGTTTCTTCGGTTATCTCTTCCTGTGTAGATTCTAAAATTACTTCAGTGCTTTCCTCGGTAATTTCTTCGGTTGAATCAACCATTTCTGTGTTTTCCTCTGCATAGACCGTAAGAACCCCAGATAGACCTTCTACTGGTATGCTTACTAACGCACAGGAGATTGCAAGTCCTAAACTTGCGAGTCGATAAATGAGTTTTCTCTTCATCTTTTCAATCCTCCATATTGCTGGTTTATAGTTGCTAATATGGGAAACTGAATGAAGGTTACAAAATTAAGACAATTACACAAAAAAAATCACAGAGATTTCTCCCTGTGATTTCAATATCTATTATGTATCTTTAGTCCATATGCTTTGTAATCAGCCCATCCACGACTGGCACGTTAATCGTATCCATTTTTAACGCTTTAAGTGCTAACATCAGGAATACTACTGTTTCTGCAAGACTTACTATCTGCTGTAAGAAATAGGTAAGATTCGTAAGGAACAGCACCGAGAAACTTCCACCAAAGAGTGCTACAAAATAATTTAAAAGTCCAATCGCATCTGGAATAATACTTAGCGTTGCAATAATGAGCGAAAATACTGCCATGATAGACACTACTTTTACTGCGGTTGCTTTCAGCCATACATCATCTTCCATAAGAATGACATAGCCTGCTAACAGTAGGGTCGCTGTATACCCCATAAACATTCCCGCACAACACAAGATTGCTCCCATAAAACCTATTGATATACCTAATTTTGTTTTCTGCATGTTAAAAATCCTCCTTTTTTACTTAGTTCATGCTATTCTTTGAAACTGAATCTCCAAATGTATCTAGCACCATATTTCTATATTTTCCAAATGGATCTCTGCTGTGTAGCACAGATTCTAATAATTTTTCATCTCCCTCTGTGATTGCTTTGGTAAATTCCTGTAGGGTGCGTTCATCTGATTTGTTGTAAAGCACCATAAGTACCACATCATGCACCATATACGAATGTGCTGGATCGGATTTGCTTTGTAGAGTCTCTCTTAAATCCAGACTCATAATATCTTCTAAATCTATGACATCTTGTACCCTTGTCGCTGTCAGAAGTTTCTCATAATCCGCTATAATATCTGAATAATAGAGGTTATCATATCTCTCTAGTAAGTTTTCTGCCTGATTCGGCTCAAAATTCATACGTAAAAATCGTCTCACGTGTCTTCTACTCATAATGCTCTTCCTCTCTCATTTGCTTATAGGTCATAAGTTTATATTCACTTGGTTTATCTTTTTGTAGCATCAAATAGACGTATGCAGCTGTTACCAATACTGCCACTAGGATACATAACAGAAATACAGGTATCCAGTTAATAGTCGTGTCATTACTTGTAATTTCAGCTGTATACTCTAATCCTTTTGCAAAGTCATGGTCTGAAAATATAAGTGTAATATTATCGTCCATCAGATATTTACCGTCCTCTGGCACTATATCCTGTAAGGCTACTGTCGCACCACCATCAAAAGATACTGTAAATCGGCTCTCTCCTCTGC